>CABSKZ010000106.1 GCA_902478395.1 uncultured Eubacteriales bacterium
TCAGCCGCGTGTTCAAGAAAAAAATCGGGGTATCGCCAAAAGCCTATAAAGAAAACAAATTGAAGGAGTGCATACGATGAAAGGTTTTGCTTGTTTGATATCCACTATTATGCTGCTTGTTACAACCGGATGTGCGTCGTCCTTTCCTACGGAAATATCTGTTCAGAGCAACGGCGCTTCCCTCCCCGCCGCAGCAGTCGTTTTGGAACAGTCAGGGGAAAATACCAACATCTCGGAAGCGTTTAAAGAGTTATATGCTTCCGCCGCCGATTTACCTGAGACCGAATTGGGAGAAACAGTTCAAATAAAGCTGTCTGCCAGCACAGCGCCGGATACTTGGAAGTTGTACGATTACCTGCTAAAGGAGGACGGCAGCCCGAAATATGATGAACGCGCCGCCTTTGAAACGGAGCTTACTGTCAGTAAAAACACAGCGGAATTCCAATTGCAGGAGAGTCCTGCCCTGGCTCTCAGTTCCACGTTTCCCTCTGAAGAGGACGGCGTTCTGCGCGGATTCCGGCTGGTTTGCTCATGGGGAGAGAAACAAAGTGAATATTTATTCTGTTTAAAATCTGACACATCGAAATAAGCCGCTATAACAAGCTTTCCCCGGCTTATAGACGAGGCAGCAGATGTCGTATGCCGCTTTTTTCAAATTGGCACCTGTTTTCCTCATGCTCACAGGATATTGCATGCTTCGGTTAAACAAGGATGCAAAAATTCTACTTACCAGAGCAGGATTATTGCCGCAAACCTTGGTCGCGTAGAAGACCGAACATGGATTTATATTCTTACTGAATGCGCGAATCCCTGCAAAACCTGTAGCTTTGCAGGGATAATGAGCCGTGACAGCAAGAATGCTCATCGCACGTGGTTCCCCCTCATGTTTGGGATAAAGGAGAAGCAAAGTTCGCCTCGCTCCGACGCGGTGGCCATGAACAGTTTAGATACTTTGCGGCGACGCATGTTCGTTAATTGTAATCCAAAGGCTTTGTGAGAGTGCCCACAACCGGCCAGCCAGCGCGAATATGCCTTTTTGCCTTAAGCGAAAGATGATGGACGGCGGAGCATGTGACTAATTTTTTGAAATAAAAAAATCGGAACGAAGCTAAATCCGTTCCGAAGTGGGAAAGCAGGACAAAAAGATATTTTGCGCCGGAAGGCGCTTTTATCGTGAAAAGTTGATAGCGCAACGGCGGCATTATACCTGCGCTTGCAAAGGCATCGCCGCAGTAAACGTGACTTTTCACGATAGAGGAGGAACAGTGATGCGGTTGATTGATTTTTTATGCAAATAAAAAATCGGAACAAGTTTGTCCAAATACAAATATTGAATATTACCCTCGAGCAATTAAGGTAGTAATTTACCTCGACGGCAGTTGCAATTAATTTATTTTCTCATTTTAAAGCTCTCGCTAAATAATTGAACTTTCTCTAAAATATGGGGGTCATTTTCAAAATCATTCTGTATTTTATGAATCTCTGGGGTTCTTTCGGAATCTTCAATCAACGTAAACCCAACCCCCATCGATACAATATAGGCAGATTCAAATACTTCTTCTAATATCCAGGCATTTCTTAAAAATAAGGCTAAATATCCTACTATTTCTTTTTGTCCCCATAGTGTATCAATATCAAACCTCTCATCTTTTGTTAATCCATGCGCTATCTTATTTCTTTGTATCAAAAATAATTTCAATGCGCTATGCACTATTTCATCAATTTCATAACGCTCTTCGATCATATGTATTAAACGACCAAACGTAAACTCATCTCTCCAATGTTTTTTTAAATCATTTATTGTAAAATTATCGTACTTTTTATTTCCTACAGCAAAAATAAAAGAGTTGGAAATAAGATCTTCTATCCTGTGAATAGTAGTTAAACAAACGCCGAGCATACTGTCGATTACTTCACGCAAACCTTCATAACTTACGTTTGATATGTCAATCAATTTTTTATCAAACAAATTGGAAATTTCCTGTATTGCTTTTAGGCCAACTGTATATATACTGGAAGATGTAATAACAACATCATCTATTAAAATCTCTTTTTTACCTTCAATTGTCCTATATTCAGCACCTAATTCTTTTAGTAACCATTCTTCCGCATAATAGGGCCATGCTTTTAAGCACTTATAATCTAAATGGCTGTTTAAATGATTCTTTTTCGACCATTGACGGAATTTCTTATTCGCAATTTCTTCATACTTATCTGGTATATCCATAATTCTGGTTACAGAAAGTTCATCATTTTCAAAACCGTTCATTTCTTTTTCAATTCTTGCCGCACTTCTGGAATTTTTCGCTACGACAAAGCAATCTTCTAAACCATTGGATGCAACCCAGTATAATTTCCATTTACTCATAATAATCATCCTGTAAAACTAAGTTACTCAATACAATTAGTTAACTTAGTATCAACAATTTGTGCTGATCATTCGTTGGTTCAATTTGGTGGAGCAGAATAAACAAAATCCGAACCCAAAAGATTCGGATTATTTTTGTTTGGTGGAGACGAGGAGAATCGAACTCCTGTCCGAAAACACTTCCGATTCAGGCTCTCCGAGTGCAGCTTATGATCAACATTCCCTCCCGCGCAAGCTCATAAGCAACCTTGCGCGTTCAGTAGCTTCATAGGTCATGGCCGGCGCAAAGCTTAACCGGCTCACGTTCACCGCTTAAATGATGCCCGTTCCAAAGGTGCGGTAACCGATGGACAGACAGCTGCCTTAATTAGGCAGCAGCTAATTGACTATTGTCGTTTAATTTTAAAAATTGCGGCTTTTTAAGTGGCACCGCACCACTACTCGCTCCTCAATGTTCGGCGTCCCCGTCGAAACCGTTGCGTCCCCATATTGTATATATATTATTATACCCAATCTATTGCGATTTGTCAAATGTTATTATTTACATATTTTTGCAGCCAAAGCGCCACTGCTGCAATCAGCTGCCTTTGCAGGCATATATGAAACACAAACCATGATAGCTCCGCCAGTCACCACTCGTCGTTTGCTACAGTTTCGGCTATGTATTTCTCCACCTGATCCATTGGAATGTCAAAGAGAATGGAAATTTCACCATGCAGGTACTCCTTCGCGCATTCCTCGTAGACAGGTTCCTGCTCCATCAGTCTTTGGTCCTGCCGCCGCAGATAAACCGACTTAATGACACTGACCCATTCCAGTTCATCGAATTTCGCCATCGCTTCCTCATAAAAGGCTTTGCGTACTTTATCGTTTGGCGCCTGAATGGTTCGGATAAACGGAATTCTGTCTATCGTTTCCTGAACCACCTCTTTCGAGGCAATTCTTCTGACAATTTCATCACTATCTCCCTCGATGACGCGCTGTGTGCCGTTGCTGTGCCTACACAGATGGACAGCATTCCCGTCCGCAGCGGATATGCGCCAGACGCCGCCGCTCCGGCATATTACGTAATCTCCAGTCCAAAACATATTGTACCCCTTTCTCCCCTATCTACCTTCCACTTGTATCTGCTTCATAATAAACGGCAGAACCTGTTCCCGTTTGATTTTCAACACATGCGCAAACTCTTCGTATAATAATTTTTCCGCGTCCTTCAAAAAATGTTCATCCGCAACGTGCAGTTTTTTCCCCTTTTGTTTCAATTCCTGTTTGCGCAGATATAACGTCTTGATGAGCTTGATAAGCGCCTCCCGTGTTCCGTTCACAAGAATATTTTTATATTCATCCTTTCGCTCGGCATCGTTTTCTATCCAAATCCGCTCTTCGTCCGGCATGGATTTTATCAGCTCGAAAATTTCTTGCGCCGACAGAATCGCCCGCATTTTTCCCGTCAGGCTTTCGTTGTGCATCGGAACGAATATCGTCGATTTGTCATCATAAACAGGCCGCAGAACATAATATTCATCACTGTTTTTTCCAAAGCACATCTCCGAAATTTCCTCGATTGTACAGACGCCCTGCATTCCATATAAAACCGTGTCATTCACGTGATACATTTTCATACCTCTCCAATTTGTTTTTTCCATGGCATTTTTCCGCCGTAGTATGCTGCGGCGATTTGGGTTTGTTTTTCTTCGCTCAATCTGTTTATGCGGCTGGACCATGCGCGCTCTGATTCCGAATGCTTCCGCCTGCTCTGGCAAAAAGAACACGCTTTGCCGGAACATGCTTTTATCCGCAGAATTCCGCACCTGTAATGTTCCGTAAGATAAACGCATTCCGGAAAATTCAATGGCTGTAATTTTTCCTCACTGACGGCTGGAATGAAATTTTCATATGTTCTCAAATTCCGACACCTCCTTACTGAGCTTGGCCGCAAAAGACGGTTCTCCGCCGTGCCAACAAAAAAACGTGCAGTCTGCTTCAACTGGACTTACGTTCCGCAAAGCAAACTACACGTTGATTATATCAATATTATAGCATAAAAATTTGAAAGATGTAAGAAAAAATTTCAAAAAATTTTCCTTGCATCTCTAATTAGATGTGTTTTTAAGAAACGCTTCTGCTATAGGGGCCATAGCAAAAAGGAGCAGCCCTCTTTAGGCAGCGTCCCATAAGGAAGTAAATGAAATTTCCGGTGAAACCGGCGTGGCGAAGGTCACGCCGGTTTTTCCGTATCTGTCAGTAGTTCCGGTTTCGCAAGTGGGATTCGGATTTTACCTACATAGGTAAAGTAAACTTCAATCGTGACATGCTTCTTCCCGCCAATCTTCTCCGGGCTGTGGATCACGATCTTTTCAATCAGCTCATTTACCGTAGCAGCGTCAAGCTCCTGCAAGTCGGAATACCTGTCGGCAAGCTGAAGGAAACGCCCCACATCGGCAATCTGTCCGGCTTCATTTTCAATTTCCCTTTCCAGCGAAATCGCAAGCCGTTGAATCTCCGCCTGTTCCGTTTCATACTGTGCCGAGAGCTTTTGAAAGCGGAGGTCGCTTAATTTCCCAAGCACAGAATCTTCATAAAGCCTTTGGATGATCTTGTCCAAATCCTCCATACGCTTCTGCGCCCCGGAGAGAGCTTTCCGCTTCTGCGTCAGCTCCGCTTTCCGGCTGGCCTCGTCCTGCGCCAGCATTTCCTGTGTAAAATCATCCCGGAACAGACGCACATAGGTCAGTGTTCCCTGAATACATTCCAGCATCCGCCTATAAAGCGTAACCTCCCGGATATAGTGGATTTGGCAGGAACCCGTATTGCTCTTATAGTTGGAGCAGACGAAATGGTCCTGAGACTCATCCTTGTAAGTATTACAGGTACAGTAATAGAGTTTTGCGCCGCAGTCGGCACAGTAGACAAGGCCGGAGAAAATGCTGGTTTTCCCTGTCTTGGTCGGCCTGCGTTTGTTGGCTCTTAACGTCTGTACCCGTTCCCATTGTCCCCGCTCAATGATCGCCGGCTGCGTATCTTCAAATACCCTCTGGTTTTCTTTCGGGTTTTCCATCCGCTTCTTGAATTTGAGGGATTTGGTATAGGTCTTGAAGTTGACGGTACAGCCGGTATATTCCGGTCGCTCCAGTATTCCGGCGACAGATTTGGAGCACCACTGGTACAGGTTATCCGGCACAGAGCATCCTTTCTGCCTGGCGTTATACGCAGTGACCGTCAATACCCTGTCGGCAGTCAGAATTTTTGCGATCTGCATGGGGCCTTTGCCCGCAATACACAGGTCAAAGATACGCCGCACCACCTTTGCGGCTTCCTCGTCTACGATCCATTTCTTTTTATTCTGTGGGTCTTTCACATATCCGTAGGGCGGATTGCTTGCGATATGTTCCCCGGCTTCTCCACGCATTTTTACGACTGCCCGGATTTTTTTGCTTGTGTCCTTTGCGTAATAATCGTTAAATACGTTTTTGAACACGGCGAAGTCGTTTTCGCCCTTTGCGCTGTCCACATCATCGTTGATGGCGATAAACCGGACATCGTAGGCGGGGAAAATGAAATCCTGCAGTCGCCCCATATAGGAATATTCCCGGCCCAGACGGGACAGGTCTTTGACAATCAGGGTAGAAACCGAATAATCTTTCACATATTTCATCATTTCCTGAAATCCGGGCCTTTGAAAATTCGTTCCTGAGAATCCGTCGTCCACGAAAAACATGGGATTGCGGAATCCGTGTTCCGCCGCATATTTGGATAATAACGCCTTTTGGTTGGTGATGGAATTGCTCTCCCCATCGAGAGCGTCGTCCTGGCTCAAACGGCAATATAAAGCTGTGATCTTATCTGGCTGCTGGTTCATAGTAGCTCCTTTCCTCCCGTGTATCGGGATAACAGCCAGGTAAACGGCTGCCTATATTATAACGCGCCTGTCCTCTTTTTTCAGCAGCTTTCATTCGGTTTCCTCCAAATTTCCCGCCATGATACGGCGCAGCTTGTCCAGTACGCTTTCCGCCTCTCCCTCTGCGTAATGGGGAATGGTGTGGTAGACAGTATTCCCCTCAACGGCAATCATTTCTTCTGTGCTGAAATCAAACTCGAAAACGCCATCCTTGAAATGCTTTGCCACACGCTCGGCAATTTCCGGTTTCAGATTTTTGGGAAGTTCACTGAAATCTACAGACTTACGCAATCCCATCACGCTCCTTCCTTGCAGACAAAATATTCAGCGTAATGACCGCCGGGCGGCCAAGCCCCTGTTTTTTACGGATGATTAGACCATTGCGTTCCAATTCCTGAAATGCCCTAGTCGCCACCTGCCTGCTCCTATGCAGTTTCCCTTTTGCTTCTTCCAGCGTAAAGTAGAGACGAATCCGCCCGTCCGGCTCTATGTATCCGTTTTCTCTGGAAATACCCGCCCGGTCTAAGAGCAGGGCATACAGTACCTTTGCATCGTTGGATAAGTCCATCGGCACCAGAAAACGGGGAAACGGCAGATAGGGCGGTACGCCGCTGTCCTCTTTGTAAGGCGTCAAAAAATCATTCTGCATTATGTACTCCTTTCCATCAATCCATCCCTGATTGATTGGATTGATATTGACTATCTTGTTATTAACTTCTTCTCTTTAATTTCCGTCTAAATATGGGCCGTCAAGACCGTCTGGAAATCCGCCGCCGGAAAGAGAGGAACAGGGCTGTCCGGAGTGTCAGGTTTTCCAGTCTCTGAAAACCCAGTATTGGAAAATCCCATATAGGTAAAAATAGCAAAACCGGTAAATTTGCAAAGTAGAAACCAACACCTATCTGGGAAAATCCCGTTTAGGTTAAAATCGTCCTGCGGACAGTTAAAAACAGGTTTTAGAGGGGAGCAGGGGATTTATCCCTCATACCCGTTGACCGCAGCCTGAAACGCCAATAATCTCAAGGCTTTTTTGCTTCTAATTGTCCGCATAGCAGCCTCCTTTTCCTGTCGCTGTCTGTTTTCTGCCTGCGGTGGATTTTCTTTGCACAGAGTTTACAGTATTTCGCCCGGTTGGAACCGGGGAGGAATGATTGGCCGCAGACCACGCAGCGTTTTAATTCCTCCCGGAACAGCAGTGCCGTTTCCAATGGCTTGTCCAGCGGCAGGACAGCGCAGCGGAACCATTTGCAGAGAAGCGAATAGGAAATACTCTGGACACAGACACATTCCTCCCCGTCGTCCAGAAGAATACAGTTGCCGCCGTCGTAGTTGCAGCACTCGTGTACCAGTTTACGCATCCGGCGGTACTGCGGATAATTCATCACCGGAATCTGATTGTGGATAAAAACGCCTCCTTCCTACCGTAAAAAATGTCCCTCTACTATACAGTTCATTTTTGGGGCAAAATGACGGGGGTATTTTGCAAATTTCACAAAAAATTCATAATTGCCGTGTTCGGGTAAGCGGTTTATAAAATAATCCCCTCATATATCCGTACATTTTTAAGGGGAAAGTTGCCGTCTGCATAAAAATTTGTCAAAAAAATCCGCCGCAGATTTTTTCCTGCGACGGTGGATACTTTTCATTCCTCTGTATGCGGCACGTCAAATTTATATCCGACACCATATACGCTTTTGATGTAATCAGGGATTTCGGGATTTATTTTTAGCTTTTTACGGAGTTTGCTGATATGGTTCATAACTGCTTTTTTGGAATAGAAGTCATATGGCTCATTCCAAACAATCTCCATAATCATTTCATAAGTGAACACACGGCGAGGATTCAGGATCAGTAATGCAAATATGTCAAATTCCTTTGCTGTCAGCTCGATTTCCTGCCCGCAGACACGGACCGTCCTTTCCTCCAGACAGAAATACAGATCGCCTTCCTGTATTTCTGTCAATGGCGGCATAGAAGTTACCTGTAATGCGGAACCACTATGAATCGAAACCGAATCTGTTCTAAAAGCAGTGCCTGGCTGTTCCCCGCTAAGAACATAGCGGGTTAAATCTGCTCGCTGCTCTGCATTAAGCAGCACAAACAGTTTTTCGCAAATCTGCCTGCCGGTTTCCGATAAATCCAATACAGCTAATTTCCCATTTAATCACCTTCTGACATATTGAAATTTTCCGTAATTTAAACAGAAATTATTTTTATGCCGCTTTCTCCCTTTGCTTTGGTTTAGATACCTTCCCCAGTGCCTTAGAGATATAGTAGAAAGAAATACCCACATACCCATCATGGCCAGATACTCTGCAAAAATTAAAATT
>CABSKZ010000107.1 GCA_902478395.1 uncultured Eubacteriales bacterium
GCTATTTCTCCGTCTTTCGGATACACAACATTTACATTGAACATTTCTTTAAGTCTTTCGTCCGATACCCGGAAATCTCCCATCCCGTCAAAATATCCGCCTATACTGCCAACATTTGAATTGTACAGCGCTTTTGCACTCTTTGCGGCTTTTACAAAGCCCGCAACTCTGTCAATTACATCGCTGTTCAAATAATGTCCCGCGGCAACGGCATACGTTTTTTTATTTTTCTTAAGCAGATTGCACATGTCCATTACGCCATGTATTCCGTGGCAGTACATGATTTCATCGGGGGACTGGTTATCGGAAAAGTCCTCTGACTCCGTCGTATCACACACGATTATCGGAAGCTTTGTGTTCTTTAAATACTCCGCCGACTTTAAAGAGGGAGAATATGCGATATGTAACGTTACGATTGCATCACAGTCTTCATTCTCGAAATATGTGATTGCTCTTTCGAAATCGTCTTCCTCCATGCAAAACCCGCTTTTTAAAACCTCAATTTCTCTCTCCTCCAGCATTTTTGCTATCGTATTGTAAAAAGGTTCAAAGCGTTTTCGATAACCGCGATCAATCATATCATAAAGAGATATGTACAAAGGCAGTAAACCAATTTTCATTTCTATACCTCCAAATTAAAAATACGTGCTGCATTTCCAAAAAATATATCGTTAATATCCTCTTTTGTAAGACCGGTATGCTTTGCAGCCTTTATAAATGCTCTCAATTCTTCATATCCAAAATTTGTTAATTTCTCGTTTTCACTTTCTCTCATATGCGGATCACCCGATACATCTCCGTATAATCCTTTGGGAACAATATTGTAATATACTCCGTTTTCCGTTATTCTGCGCATACGCATTTTTATAATAGGCATATCCGTTCCAAACAGGATTCGTTTTGAACCAACAGCTTTTATACACGCTTCCATTGCCTCTGTAAGAGTATTTGCGCAAAAATCAAATACCATGTTCTTTGTGTTTTTAAGTATTTCAAATGCATTCCCGATATCCTCAGGAGCATACGCACGGCCTATATGTGCCACAATAAGCTGCAAATCAGGATATTTTTCTTCTATCTCCATAAGCTGCATAATATTGACTGGATCTTTAAGCCTGCCGCTTCTGGGAATATGAAGCATTACGACTCCTTTTAATTCATTTAAAACCTTTAAATGCTCATGAGTAAGATAATGAAATATCCTTATCTCATTTGCTGGAATATATGCAGGCGAATTGCAAAGATAAGGCTTTATTCCGCAAAAACCTTTATTTAATAAGGCATCCTCTATTTCTTCGACTGCCGTATCATATTTTGTGCAATAATAGGCCTTATACTTATCTTTTTTTATACACTGCGCAATATACTCATTCCCAAGTCTTAAATCACATGCCGGATTTGCCATAATGATAGGAGTCACCTTTTTATCGGGCAGTAAGTCAAGATAAGTTTGTGTTAAATCTTCTATCGTACACTCATCTGCTACCATGTTGGTCCATTGTACAAGACAGTCATTGTCCGGGTCTTCAACATAAAATTTCTTTTTAAAAACATGGGTATGTACATCAATAATTTTTTCGGGTAGAAAATCTTTTATCTCCTCGTTATATACTTTGATATCATAATCATTTTTTTCATAGCCGAACATCTCAATTAGCCTTCTTTCTTGAAAATACATCCTTTTCATTTTTGAAAATTCCTGCGCCTACTCCCGCCATAGCCGCAGAGCCTACCGCTCCTGCACATTCGCCGTTCACAACAGTTATCCTCTTGCCCGTTATTTCGGAAATGACCTTAAGCCACACCTTTGAGTTTGTTATACCGCCAACAACTGTTATTTCTTTCGCATCTGTTTTCACTTTTTTCAAAACGCCGTCAAGCTCTTTTGCAATTGACTCCATTATCGCTCTTGCAATATCAGATTTATTGTAGCGGCTGATATTTTCTTCATTACCGTCGATTATCAGTCCATGTGCGCCGTATTCGGAGCTATCTGCCAATTCATCAAATTCTTTATATGAAACATTGCCTATATATTTTTGGGTATACCTTTCAATCTTTTCCGCAACTGATGGAAGAGAGAGCATTCCGCACCAGCCGCCCTCAGGATACATAAATCTGTCAACCAGCATATTCATGGATAACGGCGTCTCTCTGTCTGAAAACGGAACCAGCACCACCCATGAGGTTCCGCAGGAGACTAGAATATGTTCCTTATCAAACACGCCCGCTCCTCTAGCGGCACTTGGATGGTCAAATGTCCCTAACACTACAGGTGTTTCCTCTTTCAGCCCTGTCTTTTCACTTGCAAATCTGTTTACACCACCTAAAACTGTGCAGTTATCCATAATCGGCGGTAACTGTCTTTCCTCGATGCCGAAAAGGTTTAAATATTCTTTATGATACAGTCCTGTTTTCTGATTAATCAGGTAAAATGGAGTCCCCATCGAAGGCGTAATTCCCCATTTTCCTGTTAATTTGTAATTTAAATATTCAATATGCATACAAACAGTGTCGGCAGTATGAATCAGTTCAGGCGTTTTTTCTTTTACATAAGCCAAGACCGCAAGCGGAAAAGAATTTATTTTAGGCCACCCCACTGTATTATATACATCTTCTCCGCTCAACCCACATAAATGTTTATTGATTATTTCTGCTTCTATCTCATTTTGCCAGCCATATACAGGAGAACAGCTTTCACCGTCTTTTACAAACATAAGATTGCCGCTCGCGCCAGAAGAACACAAAGCTGCAATTTTACCATTTTGGGGCAATTCGGAAACCAATTCTTTAATGACTCGAAAACAAATACCGCAAAATTCATCCGCATCCAACAACTTAAGTCCATCTTTAAAATGATAGCTATATTTTTCATTTTTACATTTTACTGTCTTGCCGTTAACATCTGTTAATACCCCCTTAACAGATGAGGTCCCAATATCAAGACCGATTAAGTAATCCATCTTCTCACCTACCGTTTTTTATCTCCTCAAGCACGCTTCTTCTGTATTTTTGTGTAGAATTTATATGTATACCAACGCATCCGTTTCCATAGCATCACAGCCATTTGGAGCAAACAGATATTACCCATTTTGGGCAGTCTTGTACAAAATCCAGAAGGATTTCATTCATTTTTAAAGTTGCATACTGGGCAGCTTACATCTGTTTTAAAAATTTTCTCCAGAGGGGAACAGCCGCAAGTGAGAACAGCATTGCAAGTACGGCAAGCGCTATCCAGCTTTCAACCGTTGTCCGCCAGCCAAAATCGTCTGCCAGCTTTGCAAACATATAGTTTGCAATAACCACGCCAAAGGATGCCGCACCGTTTAATATACCTGAAACAGTCGCACATCTTCCCGATTTACGAAATCTATCCGCAATGTATAAATTTGTAAATTGCCCCGCTCCTGACATCAGCATTACAATGAGCGCCAACGCTATGACGACTGCCCACGCGCTGATTTTGCCGACCATGATAATCACACACAGTGCCGGAATAGTAATAAAAAACAGTATTGCAAGAGATGAAGACTCATCATGCACCCGACCCGGAAACAGTATCCTCGCTATATATAATCCAAAAAATCCCGCAACAATCAGCACTGTGTTAAGGCCAGTAGCTAAGGACGGTGAAATGGCAGCATAAGACTCCGTTATCATAACAGGTGTCAGCGCCTTAATCCCCAAATCCAACATGCCTCTTACAGCCGCTGCAACCGCAAGCAGAATAAGACCACTTTTGAATACTGTTTTTAACATACTTTCATTTTGCCCAGGTTTGATTTTTTCAGCTTTTTTATATTCTCGTTCCTCATAAACCATATGCTTTTCAAAAAATTTACTTGTAAACAACCATATAACCGCCACAGCAAACAATAAAACCGCAGAGATTAAGAAATTATATTGCCACTGCTTTACAAAAGCGGCGCAAATATAGCTTAAAATCAAGCCAAAAAGACTCGCCGCCGAAATATAAAATACGCATTTCGGCCTATGCGCCGCTGCAAGCTGTGTGGATACAATTTTAAATACAGATGGCCATATTCCGAACTGAATCATCGCATTACATGCCCAGGTTATCATCATTACAGCATAATTCTGCGTAACATAAATAATCAGGTTTGCAACGCCCGCACCTATTAGCCCAATAAGCATCAGTTTTCTGGTCGAATACCTGTCCGCTGCAAATCCGCCGACTATCTGCATAGGCGCATAAACCAGATAGAAAACAGCGGATATTGCACCCGTCTGTGTTTTTGTCAGTATTCCGTCACTTACTATCGCCGCCATTGCTGCGCTGTAACAATTTTTCGTCATAAATACGACTGCATACGCCGTCCACACGATGATAAACAGATATATGCTTAATTTCTCATCGCTCAAAGATTTCATTTTCATTAAAGTACCACCTAGTTATATCCGGTCTGTTTATTTTTCTGCCTAAAATTCTTTCAGACTTCTTTCCCTCGATGTTCTCGGCTCCTCTCTCTGACTCATCAAGTATTTTTGCGGCGCATAAAAAATACCAGCAGCTTTTCAAATACAATACCGGTTGTATTGTTCCCCCATATGTACGTCGTCCGAAGCTTCACCATATCTTCCGCGGGGAATAGGCATATCTACAGCAGCCAGACCTACATTCATGCGGTATTGTTTCTTTTGATGCTTTTTCCTGTCTTTTTGATGTAGGGCGTGTCCACGAAATCTTTTCTGTTTTTGTTCCCTCTGTTTTTGATATCATGTCTGTTTCGGAATTCCGGGCCGCATTCCAAAAGCTCAAATTTTCTATGTTTCCCATCACTACGCTAAAACAGTCAATTCCACCACATCTTTAGTTTTTCGTATTTTCAGCCAGCTTTTCCCGTTCTGATTCTTCGAACATTTCCTTAACCTTATCATAAACGGCATCTGCAATTTCTATATCGCCCGTATGATACGCTGGGATAAGCTGATCGCCTGCAACCTCAGGGGTTGTGCAGGCTCTGTCATTTCTGTATGCATCCCTATCCTCTTTGTTTCTAAAGTCCGGAATGGCGATTGGCACACTGCCGTTTAATATCGAACGGTAGGCTAAAATTCCGCAAATTCCCATATCAACAGCTTGATATACATCAATGCTGTATTTTTTACCCTCTTCAGTTCCTAATATTTTTTCAATAAAGAAATGTGTTGCATAAAAATCACTTCCGCCATGAGATGCGAATTTTTCAGCCATTTCCGGTGTTATTGAGCTTTGCGGTTCATAATGCTCTACTTCTCCCTTGCATAGTTCCTCCCCCTCTTTGTAAACCGAAAGCTTTTTCTCATCCCATCTATCCGACTCCATAACTCCCTTGTCGCCATAAACCTCATAATTTACGCTTCCCGGTTCTCTTTTTAGTGCGCCATGCAGGCTTTTAAACACGGCCCCGTTTTCCATTGTTACCATCTCTATACCGCTTGCGCAGCCATTTACGCTGCCAAGGTCAATCATCCAGTCTACGGGCTTTGTTTCAATACCTATTACACTCTTCGGCCGCATTCCTGTTATCGTCATTAGCGGTCCTAGGCTATGCGTGCAGTAAAATGTTGAATATAGATGGTTTCTCCAATGATTTCTGTCCCCATAGGTTATCTGCGGCCAAATACTTCCGCAATCATGAACATATTCTCCCTCTGCGTATAAAACTTCACCTATTTCTCCCTTTTCATAGCGTTTCCACATTTCAAAGGTTTGTGCCATATAGCAATAGTTTTCCGCGTAAGCATAAACCTTGCCGCTTTCCTCTACCGCCTCTATCAGTTCAACTGCCTGCGCCATTGTTTCACACGGCAAAACCTCACTTAATACATGCTTCCCAGCCTTTAAAAGACGTATTGCATAGGTTGCGTGCTCGGTTGCATAGTTTGCCAGAACGACGGCATCCATCTCATGCTTTTCGAAGTCACTGAAGTTCTCATAAACGCTTACCTTACAGTTCTTTTCCTTTGCCTTCTCTTCCACCTTATCCAGTATCGGTCTGTATTTATCACAAACTGCCACCAGCTCTGCTTCAGGATGTGAAAGAAGCACATCTATCATTATTTCTCCTCGTTTGCCGCCAAATACCCCGATTTTTAGTTTTTCCATTTTCGTCCCTCTCCTTTTATTCCTCGTTTTTCATGCGTATTAATCTATAAATACTGGTTTTTCGGATTTGTAGTTTTTCATATTTTTCTTATAGTATAAGATATCTTCCCCTGCTTTACCTTCTTTTTCATGCCGATTGCCAAGCGAAGCGGATAAATCGTCACATCATGGTCGCCTGTTACCACATCTTTCACCGCACTGACAGCATAGGCAACGTTCTCCGTGTTAATTATTACTCTGAGTTTCTCGTCTATCCCCCGGATAACAAAACCATCCAATAAAAATTCAATTTCTCCAATAACAATGACCGCCGTTTCAAATTCACCAACTTCTTGATATACAAAGCTGTCTGTAATCCTGATCTCCTCTAATATTCTGTCAAATACCATTGTCCGCACCAGACTATTCAGCTTTTTTTCTTCATAAGCTCCGGTTAGATCATACACAATCTCGTCTTTTTTATCGGAAAAATTTGTTTTCAACACTTTTGCTTTATATTTTATATCGTCATAATTCCCACAGATAAAAAGCTCAGGCCCCTGCTGCTTCCCGCAAACAGTGGGTACACTGTGTCCAAATGAGCCAAGTGCAGGCTGTTCGGCATACCGCTTCTCTGTAAATGTTGTCACTCTATACGGCGTAAAGCCGGGATCGGCTATCAGAATTTCTTTTCCCGCTGCGACGGTGTAGCTGCCCAAGTCGTTATGGTTATGCGGATCATGATTTGTGCCCCCCTTGATACAAATCCCAAAGCTTTTATCGTGATTTCTACATATCAGAACACCCGGCGCGGGAAAAAAGTCTCTCGCAGCAGCAAAACATTCAGGAATATTCAATGTGGCCGTCATGTTATCATTCCAAAGGCTCATCAGCATAACCTCATAAATGTCGCATCTGTAGTCCTCTTTTGTTTCAGGATAGTTTGTGCCTGCACGCCTGCTTATGTATTTCATGTTAAAATCCAAAGGTGTGCCACAGAACACGCTATCGCCAATAGATGGGTATGTTCCCTCAGTTATGCTCATGCGAAACCCCAAAAGAGCGGCTTCGAGAAATGCCGGCTCGCTTACCAGATCAATTTTTCTGTTTGTGGCCTGTGCGATCAGATCCGCTGCGGTAAGGAATTTACTGAAACCATAGCCCCAATAGGACATCCCCTCAACACAGTAACCATCCTCAAGGCTTCTTAAATAATGGCGGATTATTTTTTCATACAGCGCAACATAGAGTGCCTTTTCTTCCTCTGTGCCATAGTAAAGTCCTGCCATGGTTACACCGCTAAGACAGACCGCAAGCCAGTTATCAAAGCTGTCAAGCCAGTAAAGCGGTGTCATATTCCCTATTTTTATCTCTTCCGGATCTTTTTTCAGTCTTTCATTGTAAACATCGATTACCTGTTCTCTTACCTTCTTCTCAAGCTTTCCAGAGAGGCTTCCGAGCTTTTCTCCAACACAGCAGTCAATGACTGACATTCTCCATGCCACAGACGAGGAATACAGATCGACAAGCCCCTGCGTGCCTTTGTAGTGACAGTAATCAAAGGCGGCATCATGTCCAGGCCTTACCCACGATCTGAGTTCGCAGTATGCCTCGATCCCCTGTTTTATAAAGTCCAGAAAGCGCCCCTTGTTTTCAATACATTCGGCCAGAACAGCCTGTTCTAGTCTGCGCATGGAGGAAAAAAGAATTTTGTCTGCCTGAAACTTATCCGTTTGTGTCCTTTGTTCAAAATATATTTTCTCTGTCATCTGCAAAAAAGGGGAATCTATTGAACGCTCAACCGCTTCTACCAATTCCTTGGCATTCACGTTTCTCTTTACCTTTTCCCACGCCCTTCTGTCCGATATGCTTCTGCCGACAGAAAGTCTGCCCTTTGACAGGAATTCTGTAATCTCGCGGCTTCTGTTTAAAACTTTCTCCGAAATATAAGGTGATAACATCATAATGACTCCTTTTTTATCGTGATTTTGTTCTAAAAAATATACTATACATGGTGGCAGCCGCCACCATGTATAGTAACATCATATTAATTCAGAACATAGCCGAATCGAACATCACTGATGTTATTCCATTCATTTTCGTTATTTCTGTTACAATTTATTTTTACATAACGAACCATCCGCTTTTCAAAGCTATACTTTGTAAAGTCGTCACTAATTCCGTTGCTTCTACCATCAAATACCTTGGTATAAGTTTCTCCGTCCTCTGAAACCTCGATATTAAAGTTATACATCCTACTGCTTCCAGAATAAAACGCTACAGAAACGCTGTCCAAAAGTTGAGCTTTGCCGAGGTCATACCGAATCCACTGCTCGTCCGTTGAAGCCCAGCGCGTGTTCAAGTCACCGTCAAG
>CABSKZ010000108.1 GCA_902478395.1 uncultured Eubacteriales bacterium
GATTAGAGATTGGTTTCATCCCTGTCAAAGAATCCCAAACCATCAGCGTTACACTTTTTCCTTCCACTGTTTCCGGATTGACAAAGCACACGCTGAACAGTTTAGACGAATTGGGGGCAAGCGCCTGTGTCTGGTATGCAATCCGCTCTAATTTCCCGTTTGCCTCGTCTATCAGCGCTACGATAAGCGTAACATCCGCCGTGCTGTTTCCGCCTGTCCGGTACACCGTCAGTTCCGTATGGAATTCTCCGTTCGCGTTGAGCGCCGTCAACTCACTTCCTGATGCGTCTGAGAATTTGAGTCCGCCAAAGGTGAATTCATTGACCGGGGTTACGCTGACCTCCGAAATGATAATTCCATAAATATCATCCGATGTGTCATCCGGCGTACCGAAATCGGAGAGATTGTTGGCAGTGTATATATGGAGGTTATATCCGGCTGTTATATTTGCGAAATCACAGTCCGTCAGCGTATAGGTGGAGGTTTTCCACGTACCTGTTTTGGACTGCCAAGCGCTCCCGGTTTCTTTCAGATAATTATTCCACGACGTGTTGAGGACACTCGACTGCCACCTTACATTGATGCAGTTTTTAGCCGTAGTTGTGTCCAGCGCGTCAAACCATTTGATTGTGATATTGACCGCGCTCGCGTCCGCAAATTTTTCCTGGTCCAGCAAAAGCCTGAATTCCTTATTGGACGCGGTGGCATATGCCTTTCCGGTCATCGTAACGCCGTTTGTATCTGTGATTGTTCTTGGAGCAACATCTGCAGAAACAACCGAAAGATTTTCCGTCACATCCGTCGTCCCTGCGCGGTAGGAGGCCGATGCGCCTTCATACAGCTGTTCCAGTCGGTAGCTTTCTTCCAGCGGTTCAATCGTAATGCTGTGTATCAGAACGCCCCAGAAATCGTCAGAGGTATCCTCCGTGCCCATTGTTGTACAGCCGCCGGGAGCCCGTAAGACAAGATTCGCCTGGTTATTCAATATATTCGTCCTGGCAAAGTCTACGCCCTCGAGCTGGAATACCGTCGTCTCCCAACTCTCCGTCTGACTCGTTTTTACGGAGCCGCCATTCGCATAAGAGCCCGCCGTAGTCGGATACTGTATGGTGAACCAATTATTTGCCGGCTGCCCAATCGCGTCATACCACTCTACCGTTACTTTAACTTTATGGATATCTGCAAACTTATCCATATCCATTTGCATGAATATCTGGTTATCCCAGCTTGCAGAACCCGCGACCCCCGTTTTACCGCCAGCCGTAACCTGCTTTGCATACCATGTCGGCTTCAGCAGAGTCACATTCTCCGCGGAAGATACGGAGCTGAAATCGACATAACCCCTGAAATTTATTGGCTGGGAGGGAGAAAACGTAAACCCGCTCGCAGCGAAAAAGACCGTCAGTGTAAACAGCAGTGCCAATACCCGTTTTGAAATGGAAAACTTTGTCATCATTAGAATACCTGCCTTTCTTTCATTCTGTTAATTTAAAGTGAAAACAAACCTATCAGCCTTTAACTGCGCCAACCATGACGCCCTTCACGAAATATTTCTGCAAAAAAGGATAGATGCAGAGCGCAGGAACGACGCTCACCATAATCGTCGCATATTTAATGCTTTCCGACACCGACGCCGCATTCTGGAGCGCCTCCATATTCACCTGCTGGTCTGTCTGGTTCTGAATGAGTATTTCCCGCAGAATAAGCTGAAGCGGATACAAATCCCGTTTTCTCAGAAATATCATCGCGTTGAACCATGCGTTCCAGTGAAAAACCGCGTAATACAGAATCAAAACAGCAATCGTCGGCATAGCAAGCGGGACCATGACAAAGACTAAAATCCACTCGTCGCTCGCCCCATCAATTTTCGCCGCCTCCTCCAGGCTGTCTGGAATCGCAGCAAAGCCCGTTCTCATAATGATCAGGTTATACGTATTGATCGCGACGGGCAGAATCAACGCCCAAAGCGTATCCGCAATGCCGATATTTCTCACTACCAGGTAAAAAGGGACGAGGCCGCCGCTGATAAACATCGTCGCTGTAATGAGTATCATAATGGGTTTTTGCCAGAACACATTCTTTCTGGTGAGAAAATAGGCGCCGATACAGGTCAGCACAATGTTGACTGCCACGCCTCCGACGAGCACAATCAGGGTGTTGCGGTAGCCGATGAATACCCTTGCATCCTCCAGCACTGCCTTGTAGGCGTTTAGGTTGAAGCCCAGCGGCCGCAGCAGCAGCCCCCTGTGCTGCATGACAAGAGCGCTGTCACTGATGGAGGCAAAAAGCACGTGCAGGATCGGATACAGCATGATGCACGCCAGCACGATCATGATCAAAACATTTACAACATCAAAAATCTTGTTTCCAATTGTTCTTTTATTCATTTGCCCCACCTCACCATAAACTGCTTTCTGTTAATTTTCTGCTCAGGAAATTTGCGCTGATTAGCAAAACAAAGCTGCATAACGAGTTGAACAGACCTACGGCGGTGCTGTAGCTCCAGCTGAAGTCCAGCAGGCCCTTCCGGTAGATAAACGTCGAAATGATATCCGCCGTTTCGTAGACGGACTCATTGTAAAGCAGAATGATTTTCTCGTAGCCGATATTCATCATGGAGCCAACCTTGATAATCAGGAGCACAACAATTGTCGGCGCGATAGATGGAAGCGTGACACACCAAAGCTGCCGCAGTTTTCCCGCTCCGTCTACCCGCGCTGCCTCATAAAGCTCCTGGTCCACACCGGCAAGCGCAGCCATGTATATGATGGAATCCCACCCCATTGTCTGCCAGATTTCGGAAATAATATAAACCGTCCTGAAATATTTCGGCTCCTGCAAAAAGGGGATGCGCTGACCGAGAAACGGAGCCAGAATATCGTTTATAATCCCATCCGAATAGGTGAACGTTTTAATTAGGCTGCATATGACGATAATCGATACAAACCGCGGAAGGTATACGATTGTCTGCGTCACCTTTAAAAATATGCGCGAACGGAGTTCATTCATCAGCAGCGCGAGGATGATGGGCGCCGGAAAGCAGAACACAATGGTGTAAACGCTTAAAACCAGCGTATTTTTGAGAATTCTCCCGAAGTAATAGCTCGAGAAGAAATCTTTGAAGTGCGTCAAACCTGCCCAACTGCTTCCGAAAATCCCCAGCGACGGCGAATAGTTTTTAAACGCGATAATTGCGCCGAACATCGGTGTATAATGAAATATGATATAATACACCAGAACTGGAAGCACCAGCAAATACAGACGGTGATTGCGCCTGAAGTCCCAAGAAAGGCGTTTTGATAAACGGACACCGCTTTTTCTGTTTACTACAGCTTTGTTTGTTTGCAAAATAGATACCCTCCTATGATTTGCCCTATCTGTTGTTATAACGGTCCAGAGCGGCCTGTTTGCATGAAATGACCTTATCGATTCCCATAGACTTTATCTGTTCGACGTATGCGTCAAAGCCTGTCTCAATATCTTCAACCCCTAAAAGGAATTTAAAGAATTTTTCATCTTTAAAGGTTTTAATATCGCTCAGGAGCTTCGTCGCTGTGTTCGATTCCTCAGTCGTATAGGTAACAGGGGGCATGAGGTGGCTCGCCGCGTCTGAATATTCCCAGTTTGCAATTGCTTCCTTCTGATTTTCAAACATCAGGTTCTGGCTGTACGCCTCCCACTGCTGGACGCCCTGGGCCCCGCCGATATTGGCGTACATATCCAGCTGGCCGCTGCGCAGGATGCTTTCTTTAAAAACAGGTTTTCCGTCCACAAGGTCATATGCGACGCCTTCCGCCCCATAGTTGTAGAGCTTGATTCCTTCCTCGGTGAAAAAGTAGTCGAGGTATCTGGCCGCCAGAGCGGCGTTTTTAGACGAAGCCGATATAGCTTGACCTTGGCTCATCATGTAGTTGTCAATCTGGCCCATATACGGCATATCCCCTTTATTTACAACCGGGTATTTCGTTCCGACCAGATTATAATTGGGGTCTACACTTTGCATATTGAGCATCCATTTCCCAAGTGCGCCGCCAGCCAGGCCAATTGAGGCACCGGCCTGCCCGTTTGTCATTTTCGCATTGATTGCGTTTGTATCGACAGAAGCAATGTTCGGGTCAATAAGCCCCTCCTTGTACCATGTTGAGAGTACCTTGAGCGCTTCTTTGCAGGCAGGCTGAATTGGTCCGTAAACAACCTGGCCGTTTTCCAGGTAGAAGTCTTCTGAAAAGCCTCCCATCGAGATGGGATACGCGCCGCCCATGAACATCGATATGTATTCAGGCGGGCACACGAACGGTGTCTCCGCGCCTTTTTTCTCGCGGAAGGCCTTTAAAGCGGTATGCCACTCGTCAAGCGTTTCCGGCACCGTAAGCCCCAGGTCGTCGAGCCAGTCTTTGCGCATAATCGGGCCTGTATAGGTCAAAAGCTTGTCATCTCCCCGGAATGATGGGACAAAACAGTAGTTTCCTTCATCATTTTTGGCCTGTTTTTCGAGAACCTCCGAGGTAGAGAGGTATGCCCTTAGATTCGGCATGTGGTCCTGCACCAGCTCATTCAGGTTCAAAATATGGCCGCCGTCCACCGCGCTCTGTGCGCCGCTGGGAAAATCGAGCCATTCGTACATGACGATATCCGGCAGGTTGCCCGAAGCAAGAAGCAGGTTGAACTGCTCCGTAGCCACCGAAACGGATACGGGGATATATTCAACATCGACACCCGTTCTAACGGCGATTTCCTGGTAAAGCGGTGCTTCCTCCCGTTTCACCTTGCCCGCAGTGTAGTCTACATACCAAAATTGCAGCTTCTCGTCCGTCTCTATCGGATAGCTGAACGAATCCCCTGCCTGAATTGCTGTAGTGCCACCGTTCGTCTGTTTCTGACAGCCGGATGCGATTCCGGCCAACAGCATAATTGCCAAGCTGAAACACATTAGTTTTTTCATAAACACATCTTCTCCTTTTCTCATGAAATGAATGCCTGATTGATTACGCTCCCATTATAGCACCGCTGAAAATCATTTGTATATCTCCATTTTTTTATGGATATTCAATATCTTACTTTTGCGGCAAAACCCGCCCGAAAAGCAAAAACAGCGAAAGCCCGGACATAAAGTCCGGACCTCCGCTGTTGACTCTTTTAATTTTATGTACCTGGGCTTACTCGTTTGAAAGCCCTGTTTTCTTTGCCGCAATCAGCCAGGCGGCGCGGCGAAAAATTGACGCCCTCACCGCTATTCTCATCTCAATAGATACTCGCCTCCGCCAACGGCAGGCTATCTCCCACCCCGCTATAACAGCACCGCTCATTTTAGCTTGTCCCGCATGACCTGCATGTACCCGCTAGATAGGGTATATTTTTTCCGCAGAGCATTTATCATGCGGTAAAGCCCGTCCTTATATTCTTTTCCCGCTCCGCCGGTTTTGAACAAAGCCCGCAGCGCGGCCTCCTGCTCCGGCATTTTTTCATGGATGAACGCAAAGAAGCAGTTTCTTGTCGTTCCTCGCAGATAAAGTACGCCGGGCAGGACATAATGAACGCCGCTGTCCTTCGCGGCAGATAACAGCCCGTCCAGGTTTTCGAACTGGTCTGTAACGTATGGAATCACCGGCATCATATGCAGCCCGACAGAGGCGTTTGTTTTCCGAAATTCCTTCAGCATTGCAAACCGCTTTTTGCTTTCTGCCGCGCCAGGTTCGATGAGCTTGCGTACCGCTTCGTCCATCGTTGTGACGGTCGCCGCAATATTGATATAGGTGATGCGCGAAAGCTCGTCAATCAAATCGAAGTCGCGCAGCGCCAGCACGGATTTTGTTGAAATGATGGCGGGCGTTTTGTAGCGGATGAGCAGCTTCAGAATTTCCGGCATCAGCCGGTACTGCTCTTCCGCGGGTTGGTAGCTGTCTGTCACGCCGCCGATGTTGACAACCTCACGCTTCCAGCCAGGCGCAGATAGTTCCCGTTCCAGCTGCTCTACCACGTTTGTTTTGATATAGATATCCTTGGCAAAACTGCCGTCCAAATACTGGTGTGAATACATCGCGTAGCAGTATTGGCAGCCATGCTGGCACCCCCGGTAGAGGTTTAAATCCCAGCCATATGGGATTTTCCGTTTCAGTTGGTTCAACGCGCTTTTGCAAGTGATTTCATGGTATGCCGCCATTTCATGCAGGGTCCTTTCCATTATTTTTCCGCCAAAATTGCAGGATATATGCCGATGTCCAGACGCGGTAGTAGGTTCCGAACCGGTTCGGCCAGCCGCCATCCTCCGCCTGGTTGCTCTTCACTTCCTCCAAGATAGCCGGAAGAGCCTCTTTTGAAAATGGTACACAGTCCTCAATACAGCCGGATATTTTCGGCCACTGCGGCGCGCTGGGCGGCGGCGTCAAAATTTGCTCGCACCACGCTAAAATTTCGTTGCTCTGCTGGCTGTCAGGTAGCTGTGAATACAGGCCGGAATAGGCTGATGCATTCCAGAAATCCGGATTTTGTGACACAGAACCGAACCGCTTGCTCAAAAATCTGATTGCTGGTTCCAGCAATTCACTCCCAGCAGGGACGCCAAGCTGCATGAGCCACTTTGCAGTCATTCCCGTCTTATATTCGACATAGATGCCGCTTCCCATGTGGTCTGGAACCGGAAACTGCCGCATTTCCTCGGGGTCGTCCCAGCTGCCGTCCGGCCGTTGGGTCTGCTTACAGAATGCGAGCGTTTTGGCATATAGTTCACTTTCCCCCAACCCGAAGCGGTATATTAAACCAAGAGCTGAAATGACCGCAAACTGGGAGCTGACCGGACCGGTATATTCTTCGTCCAATCCATGCGCGAAGCCGCCATCCGTATTTTGGTAAGCCGCAAGCGCACGTTCGACCGCGTTCTTTCTCCCCTCTTCCAACAGATATGCACAGCAGGCCTTCTGCAATTCCGTACCGTTTTCCATGATATATGCTTTTGCTTTTTCTGTAACCCTGTCCATCGAATACCTCCACCTTTTTCCTTGATCATACACAAAGGGTATCTATTCTCACTAAGCGCATCCGTCGCTCGGTTTTGCTAAGTATTCATATCATACATCAAAACTTCAGCGGTTCATTGTAAAATTCGGACAAATTGTCTCGGTATTTTGATGGGGCGGTTCCGCAAACGGTCTCAAATTCACGGATGAAATGCGCCTGGTCGAAAAAGCCTGCCTGCTGTGCGAACGCCGTTAGTGAGCTATTTCCCGTTTTTAGCAGTGATACGGCATAGTTGATGCGCACCAGCCGCGAAAAGGTTTTGGCATTCATCCCGATATAGGTATTGAACAGCCGGTTTAAATGGCGCGCACTGTAAAATGAGGTTTCCGAAAGGCGCTTTACCGGGGCTGTGCCATGCGTCCGTCCGATTTCCGCCAACGCCATCGTCAAAGGCGCTGGGACCGCTCTGCTGCGCTCCAACTCAGAAAGAAGAATCTGGTCAACCGCCTGTATGAAACCGCGAAAATCCCGCTCGCGCTCCATTGCCTGGACGACCCCACACGACACCCGCCGGTTCAGCACGTCTAACTCCGGACGCGTATCCGCGAGCGCCTCCTGTTGTTCTTGCACAAAGTGCGCCATGCCGCCGGGCAGAAACTCAACAAACAGGCGCATGGGGCAGGTTCCGATATCATTTTTAACCACCGCGGTTTTTGTCATTGGGCCGTAAGCCGTTGCGCGAACCGCTCCGTCTTGGACTGTGAAAATCATGCACCCGCTTGCATCCGGAATCAATGTCAGCGTATCTGTCTGTTGCTCCCCACCCGCAAAAATGGCTGTGTAGTGCGCGATATAGGGACGCAGCAACGGATGCGGCAGCACATACATGTGCTGCCCTGCCTTTCCGATATCATAATACGCGGTACGCAAAAATTTCTCAACCATACGTGCTTCTCCCGTTTATCCCTGCCCGTTTGCCTTTCCGTCGCCTGGGCTGCGTCTTCTTTCCCGTTCCTGCCCGACCAGTTGATGAATGGCCAGTAAATTTTGCATGATTCGGTCCTGTACGGCATAAAAATGGATCGTCATCAAAACATTGGCGACCTCATCAAAGCCGTTTGCCAACAGGTTGTCCCACAGCCGCACAAATTCCTCCCGGCTGATTGGGTATTTCCCCATTCCACAAATGGTGCGCCAATCCTCCCAATTTTCTTCCATCCATTTTTGCCGTTTCCTTGCTTTTTCTTTATTTTCCATCTCGTTGCACCTCCAAAAAATTCTGTGTGATATCACATCGGTTATTCATTATACAATAAATAAACGGCAGAATTGTGTGGTATACAACACAAACAGAAAATTTTTTATTATTTTATTACATAAACCTTTTTATTCAGTTCCATATTCCCCATTTTTCCCTCTGGCGTTCCCTGATGGAACAACAG
>CABSKZ010000109.1 GCA_902478395.1 uncultured Eubacteriales bacterium
CTCTCTATTCGTCGGCAGCGTCAGATGTGTATAAGAGACAGGTTCTATACTGTATATCTTATCAATTAATTCTGAAAAAAACAAGACTTGCTATTTATAATTTATTTTTGTATAATAGTACAATATATTTTATTGTAAATGGGGGTATTCTATGAAACCAAAATGGATTTGTGACTGGGCGTTTGCGTCCTGTTCTCCAGTAGATACACTGCACAGGCAAATGGAAAAACAACCTGCTCCGGAGCATTCTCCAGAACAGATGAATGTCCATACGCTCTTTCGCAAAGCGTTCCGTCTGGAATCTCTTCCGTCCGAAGCAAAAGTGTTCATAACCGCCGATGATTTTTACAAGCTGTATATCAATGGACAGTTTGTCGGCCAGGGGCCTGCTCCAGCCTATTCCTTCCGCCATCCGTACAACACCTATGATGTAACCCCGTTTTTAAAGCAGGGCAAAAACGCAATATGCGTCCATGTGTTTTACTATGGCGTTATCAATCGCGTTACAAACAGCGCCGATTTCCGGCAGGGGCTTTGGGCGGAGCTCACGGTTGATGGAGAGTCTCTGTTGACAACTGACCATACATGGAGGCAAAGTCGGGCGCTTGAATTTTATGCGAACGAATCAATCGGCTATCAGACTTATTTTTTGGAGCATATGGATTTCCGGTTAAAAAATACACAGTGGAAAAATCCGGATTACGATGATTCCAATTGGAAGGAATCGTTTGAACAGGACGACAGCGGACACATTCTTGTCCCGCAGGAAACGCCTGTCCTGTCAGTCTATGCCCTGCCGCCGGAAACTGTCCGTGAATTGAACCCGGGACATTTTCTGATTGATTTTGGAAGAGAAATAACTGGCTGCATCACCTTTGCCGCACAAGGCAAGGAGGGGGATACCGTTATTACCCACTACGGTGAGGAATTGGACACGCCGGACTCCGTGCGCTGGCAAATGCGGTGCAACTGCAATTATGAAGAAACACTGATTCTGTCTGGAGGCTTAGACATTCTCGAAAATTTTGACTACAAGGCTTTCCGTTATGCGGAAATCATTGCGCCGGACGGCACAATCCATGCTGAATCTATTGCGGCAGTCATCCGCCACTACCCTCTCGATGACAAAGCCTGTCTATTTGACAGCTCTAACCAAATGCTGAACAGCGTATGGGACATCTGCAAAAACGGTGTGCGCTGTGGGTCTCAGGAAGGTTATCTTGATTGCCCCTCCCGCGAAAAAGGACAATACTTGGGAGATTTGACTGTCACTGCCCAGTCACAGTTATATCTTTCCGGTGATTTAAGACTGTTCCGTAAAGCGCTTTTAGATTTCGCAGAAACGCGCCGGATATGCCCCGGGCTGCTTGCGGTCGCTCCTGGAAGTGAAATGCAGGAAATTGCCGATTTTTCCCTGCTCTGGCCGTTTCAGCTGTGGATTTATTATCAGCACAGCGGAGATGTCGAATTTCTGCGGGAAATGCTTCCCGTCGCCGAGGGCATTCTCAACTGGTTCCGCAAACACGAGCGGAAGGACGGCCTGCTGTGTGATGTTATTGACAAGTGGAATCTGGTTGACTGGCCCGATAACCTGCGCGACAATTATGATTTTGATTTAACAGTAGGAAAACACTACGGCTGCCACAATGTGCTGAACGCGTTTTATATCGGCGCGGTGCAGGTTGTTGAGACAATTCGCAAAGAGCTGGGAATTGTGCTTGAAAAACGGTCTGATGCTCTAAAATCCGCGTATATTGCCGCATTCTACAATCCTGCCACCGGTCTGTTTACTGATAGCACAACCTCGCAGCACAGCGCATTCCATTCCAACGTACTGCCGCTGTTTTACCATCTTGCGCCGGATAATTCTGTGCCAAAGCTGGTGGAATTCATCAAAAACAAGCGCATGTGCTGTGGTGTGTTTTTCTCCTATTTTGTTTTGAAAGGGCTGTCCAATGCCGTGGAATATGAATTGGTCTACGATTTTCTAACCTGCACCGATGAACACTCCTGGGGAAATATGCTCTCGGAGGACGCAACCTCCTGCTTTGAGGCGTGGGGAAAAGAGCAAAAATGGAATACCAGTCTGTGCCATCCGTGGGCCAGCGCGCCAATTCCGGTTTTGATTGAGGATATCATCGGGCTTACACCAAGTACCCCAGGATGGAAAAACGTGCGGTTCGACCCGCATATACCAGAGGAATTGACAGATATTCGTCTGTCCTTCCAGACGATATCCGGAACCATTACGTTTGACCGGAAAAATGGCAGAAATAACATCACTTTGCCGGAAGGCTGCAGCCTGTCTCACCAATAAAATTTGAAAGAAGAAACAGGATTTTCTTTTTAGGATAAGAAGAAGCATAACTCGTGTGTTTTATGAATTTTCTAGTGCATTTATGCGTTTTTTAATTACCGCAACAATTGATGTTTTATATGAATTTCTTACATAAATGGAGGGGGTTTATGGGGCTTGGAATAATTGTGTGCGGCCTAAACGGCAGCGGAAAGAGCACATTAGGAAAAGCGCTGGCAGAGAAACTGGGCTTCCACTTGATTGATAATGAAAACCTGTTTTTTCCTAAGTCCGATGCGAATTATCTATACGCTGCTCCGCGTTCTTATGAAGAAGTAAAAAAACTCCTTATGAATGAAGTAAGACTACATAAAAACTTTATTTTTGCTGCTGTAAAAGGGAATTACGGAGAAGAGATACTGCCATTCTTTCACTATGCAGTGCTGATTGATGTTCCTAAAGACATTCGATTACAACGAGTGAGAAACCGTTCTTTTCAGAAATTTGGTAAAAGAATGCTAGTTGGCGGTGATTTGTACGAGCGGGAGGAAGCATTTTTTGATATGGTAAGTTCCAGAACAGAGCATTACGTTGAAGAATGGGTACAAATCCTGACCTGTCCCATCATACGAGTGGATGGGACAAAGCCTATTGAAAAAAATATTGCTCTTATTATAGAACAGGTACAGCGTAATCTCGGCTTTGTTGCTATCCATCGACAAGAAATATAAATAAGTTAGGGAACTTCCCGTCAAACATTTTGCAGCGCTAAAATGGTGCTGGCTTTTCAAAACTTCCTTATATGGTAATACGGGCGAGATACAGGATGGTGCGTTGAAAGCCCTGGATATTAAGCTATTTTCCCATAAGAAGATATGTGCCTATCGAATCAATCAAAAAAGATGCAGGACTACAAAGTTTTCTGCATCTTTTTTGTTTCACTTACAATCACGCCAATTGTATGGCATCAGCTCTTTCAATGTTACTGCCTTATCTTTTGCGACCATAACCTCTGCTGATAAATTTTCCGGATGCAGCTGGCTCAAAAACTCTCTGCATCTGCCGCACGGCGGCAAAACGGTTCCGTCCCAGTTAACCGCGGCCACTTTTAAAATTCTGTTTTCTCCCGCTGTCACCATCGCTGCCGCCGCGGCGTGTTCCGCACAAAACCCCATAGAGCAGGCTGTATCTATGCAAACTCCCGTATACACCATACCCGACTCTGCCAAAACTGCAGCCCCTACTCCTCCTGCCTCTGCAGAATCTGAAAGCTGACGCGGTTTCGCAACCGAAAGTGCCAGCTGATACAATTCTTCAAACTTCAAATTCATACTCCTTCTCTGTCAATCCTCGGTAGCAATGCCGCTTCCCGAAATCGGAATGACCTCCCCGAGATATTTCGGTTTCGAATGCAAAACTTCACATTGCAAAACTGCCTTTACACGCGCCAGATACTCTCTTGGCCGCTGGTATTTGATTTCATTGCTGTCATATTGCCCCGCTTCGATGCCCTGCACATTCATTTTGAGACGGTCAGCTATGTAGAGAGCGCGCAAGAGATGTTCCCGCTGCGTCACCACAATCGCCGTTTTCACATCAAACACATCCCGTGCGCGGTACAAGGTGTCGTAGGTATTAAACCCGGCATGGTCCATAAAGATATCCTCTTTCGGAACGCCCTTCTCCATCAGGTATTTCCGCATGGCATTCACCTCGTTATATTCAATGCGGCCATGGTCGCCGGAAACGATAATTTTTTTTGCTTTTCCCGCCGCATAAACCTCGTATCCCATCTCCAGCCGCTGCGCAAGCGTCGGAGACACCTCGTCCCCCCAGACAAGCGCCCCAAGAACAATCGCCGCGTCCGCCTGTCTGGCAGCATCCATCGTTGTAATGTGCTTCTCTCCGGTTTTCATAACATACCAGTCCATTCCCACAACGGAAAGCACGCCTAAAACACCAAGCAGTAAAATCCCTATCAAAACGTTTCTGATTTTCTTCCGCATGACAGCCTCCTTGCACTACAGGGCGAGTTTCAGCCCGACCGGGCAGTGGTCGCTCCCAAATACTTCCGCATAGATGACCGGTTCAATAATTTTGTCGTTGAGTCGTTTAGATACAAGAAAATAGTCTATCCGCCATCCTGCGTTTGTTTTGCGTGCCTGAAACCGGTAGGACCACCATGTATATGCGCCCGTCACATCTGGATTTACAAACCGGAAGGTATCGGTAAATCCTGCATCCAGTAATTCCGTCAGCTTCGCGCGCTCCTCGTCTGAAAAACCGGCGTTTCCACGGTTTGTTTTCGGGTTCTTCAAATCGATTTCTTCATGCGCCACATTCAGGTCTCCGCAAAGAACCACAGGCTTTTGGCTGTCAAGCTCAAGCAGATAGGCGCGCAAATCGTCCTCCCACTGCATGCGGTAGTCAATCCTGGCAAGCTTGTCCTGCGAATTGGGCACATAGACGTTAACCAAATAAAACGCGTCAAACTCCAGCGTAATCGCCCGGCCCTCGTGGCTGTGCTCTTCTTTTCCGATTCCATACGAAACAGAAAGCGGTTCAATTCTGGAAAAGACCGCCGTTCCGGAATAGCCTTTCTTCTCCGCACTGTTCCAGTACTGCCTGTACCCCTCGGTCAGAATTTCCGCCTGGCCCTCCTGCATCTTCGTTTCCTGTATACAAAATACATCCGCGTCAGACGAGACAAAAAAGTCCATAAATCCCTTGCCCATACATGCCCGCAAGCCGTTGACATTCCACGAAACCAGTTTCATAGCGCACCCACTTTCTCTTTTTATTGCAAAATTACGCCTGTTTCAATCGTGTTGCCCTTAATATATTCACTAACAGGCATCTGTTTTTTTCCGTCAAATTGAATCTGCGTGATATTGATTGCACCATCTGCGCATTTTACCAGAATTCCTTTCGGCGTAACCTCCAATATTTCACCGTTTTGCCCGGATGTTTTGCTATTTTCCTGCTCCGCCCAGATGACCTTCATTCGTCTTCCCTGATATTCCGTATGCGCGTATGGATAGGAATTCATACCACGTACCAGATTGTAAATCTCCCGGCTGGTTTTGGTAAAATCAATTTTTGAGACCTCTTTGTTCAGCATCGGCGCATAGCAGGAAAGACTGTCGTCCTGTTTCTCCGGCTGAAGGGTTCCTGCCTCCAGTTCATCCAAGGTTTTGAGCAAAAGCGCCGCCCCTGTGACACTCAGTTTATCGTGCAGCGAGGAGCCGGTTTCGGTTTCAACAATCGGCACCTCCTGTTTCAGCAGCATGTCTCCTGTGTCCAGCCCCTTTTCCATTAGCATGGTGGTTACGCCAGAAACTGATTCCCCGTTGACAATACTCCACTGAATCGGCGCCGCTCCGCGGTATTTTGGAAGAAGAGAGGCATGAACGTTAATGCACCCGTGCGGCGGTATATTCAAAACTGTTTCCGGCAAAAGTTTGCCGTAAGCTGCCACGACAAATACATCTGCTTTGACTTGCGCAAGTTTCTCAGCGGATTCTTCATTTTTCATGCTTGTGGGCTGATAAACCGGAATTTCATGTGCCAGAGCATATTCTTTGACCGGCGGCGGCATCATCTTATGGCCGCGGCCTTTTGGCTTATCCGGCTGGGTGACTGCTAACGCAATCTCATGTTTTCCGCATTCCACCAAAGCCTTTAAGGTTTCCACCGCAAAATCCGGCGTTCCCATAAATACAAGTTTCAATACATCCACCTTCTTATCTGTTTATTTTTGTCCTGGCTGGACGTATTCTATCACTTTATCCGTAAAAATCACGCCATTGAGGTGATCAATCTCATGGCACAGTGCAACCGCCAGCAGCCCTGTTCCTTCAATTTCAAATTCCTCATTTTCCCGGTTCCGCGCCCGTACGATAACCTTTTCCGGCCTTTTGACCGTTCCGTTCTTTCCTGGTACGGAAAGACAGCCTTCAGTTGAAATCTGTTCACCCTTTTTATATACAAAAATCGGATTAATCAATTCTATCAAGCCTTCTCCGACATCAATGACCACCACACGCTTGAGTACCCCCACCTGCGGCGCGGCAAGGCCAACACCGTTGTCTGCGTACATGGTCTCTTTCATATCGTCCAGCAGGGTTAGTACCCGTTTATCGATAACCTGCACCTCGCGCGATCTTTTGCGCAAAGCCGCAAGGTCAGCATCTACCTTTAAAATATTTCTCAGCGCCACTGTTAACCACTCTCCGTATTTGTTTTGTCACATCAGGCTGTTTGGATTGACCTCCACAACCATATTGATGATTTTTGATTCTTTGTTTTTTGTATGCTTTTCCAACATATGTTTTAAGATATCTCTAATAGTATGGTCCGATTTGCACTTGATTAAAATCCGCCAACGGTATTTATTGTTGATTCTCGAAAGGCTCGACGCACTTGGCCCCAAGACGTCTGCATCCATGTCCTGACAAGCTTTCCTAAGGTATGCGGCGGCACTTTTGGCATAAGTGACGACCGCATTTTCGTTTACAGATGTAAACAATATGGATATTATATCACAGAACGGTGGATAATGCAATCCGTTTCGAAGCTGAATTTCCTCTTTATAAAAAGATACATAATCCTGTTTCTTTGCCATCTCCAACACTGGGCTTTCCGGCATATAGGTCTGGAGAATCGCACGCCCTTCAACATTGCCGCGTCCCGCCCGTCCGCAAACCTGGGTTATCAGGTCAAAGGTGCGTTCGTTGGCCCGGTAATCGTCCAGATTCAGGCTCATATCCGCCGCAAGAACACCGACCAGCGTCACATTTGGAAAGTCCAGCCCCTTTGCCACCATCTGAGTTCCAATTAAAATATCCGTCTTTTCTTTTTCAAATTGCTCCAAAATCTGCTGATGCGAACCCTTTCCCGTTGTAGTATCCACATCCATCCGTAAAACAGAAGCCGCAGGGAACAGCTCCGCGATTTCCTCTTCCACACGCTGGGTGCCTGTTCCGAAATACCGGATATATTTACTTCCGCATTCCGGACAGACCGTGACATTTTTCACCGTATAACCACAGTAATGACACGTCAGATAATTTCTGTTTTTGTGGTATGTAAGGGAAATATTGCAGTGTTTGCATTTTATGACATAGCCACAGTTACGGCAGGAAACGAAGGTCGAAAAGCCTCTTCGGTTCAGAAACAGAATCGTCTGCTCCTTGCGTTCCAAATTTTTAGAAATTTCCTGTTTCAGTTCTTCACTCAGCACAGAACGGTTGCCGTCCACCAGTTCTTTTCGCATGTCCACAATCCGCACATCTGGCATCTGGTTTTGGTTCGCACGGTTTTTCAGCGTCATTAGATGATACTGGCCCCGGACTGCCCGCGCGTAGCTCTCTATGCTCGGCGTCGCAGATGCGAGCACGACAGGAATATGATTTTGTTTTGCACGGTATTCCGCAATATCCCGCGCATGGTAAGCCGGAGCATTTTCCGCTTTGTACGACTGCTCGTGTTCTTCATCCAGAATCATTAATCCAAGATTTTTGAGCGGTGCAAACACAGCGGAACGGACACCGACAACGACATCCACACCACCGCCGCGAATCCGCTTGAATTCATCGTTTCGTTCCCCCAGCGACAGACGGGAGTGCAGGATTGCAACCCGTTCCCCAAACCGGCTGACAAACCGCTCCACCGTTTGCGGTGTCAGAGAGATTTCCGGCACTAACACAATGGCGCTTTTCCCCTGTTCAATCACATGCGCAATACTTTGCAGAAAAATTTCCGTCTTTCCACTTCCAGTTACGCCGTGGATTAGAAAGGTTTCATTCCGTCCTTCGTCTGCTGCCCTGCAAATCTCTAAAATTGCCTTTCCCTGTTCCTCCGTCGGAAGGAGCGGCTCCGTGCGTTTGATTTTTTTGAAATCGACTGGCTTACGGAATACCTCCATTTCCTGCGGACAAATAATCCCTTTTTTTTTCAGGGCACGGATTGCGGAATACCCGCATCCAGTCAACAGTGTAATATCTCG
>CABSKZ010000110.1 GCA_902478395.1 uncultured Eubacteriales bacterium
GTCAACCAGTACACCAAGCGCCACGGCAGTCGGCGTCTGCTCAGATTTTGCAAAATAATAGGTAAAATCCTCCGCAATTTCGCCTGTAACCAACGGAACCTGTCCCAAGTATGGTTCTTTTAATCCCAAATCTTTCGAGATGCTGAGCGCGCCTTTTCCAACCGCACCAGACACATCCAGTTTCCCGTTTGGTTTGAGCGGTAGATCAACCAGCGGTTGATGGACGTAGCCCTTCACCATTCCCTTTCCGTCCGCAACACAGACAATTCCGCCGAGAGGCCCATCTCCTTTGATTAAAACCGTTACGCTGTCTGCCTCTCCCTTAAGCATGCTGCCCATGATAGCAGTTATAGAAAGCGTGCGCCCGAGTGCGGCGGTTGCCACCGGTGAAGTCATATGAATTTTCTGCGCCCGGTTTACGATATCTGTACTGTCGATAAAATTGACACGGACCATGCCCGCTTCATTCATTGCCCTGATTATTTTACCCATAAAATCCTCCGTATATGCTCTACAGCAACAAAAAACCCTGTGCGCTCTGGGAGAGCATACAGGGCTTCTGCGGTATTCGTTAAAACTTAATTCAAAGTTGCATATAATCTATATGAAACCCAAACTGAGCCAACTTACGCTCTTTCGACATTAGCTGCCTGAGGGCCTTTTGCTCCGTCAACAACGTCAAACTTAACTTCCATACCTTCTTCAAGTGTTTTGTAGCCTTCCATGTTAATTGCAGAGAAGTGTACAAATACGTCAGTACCGTCGCTGGATTCGATAAATCCAAAACCTTTTTCCGCGTTAAACCATTTTACTTTTCCTGTCTGCATGAACAAACTTCCTCCTAAAAATTAAATCTGATACTTTCGCATCAACTATACTCTACCACAGTTAACAATAGATGTCAACACTTATTTTCGAAAACGGAGCAAAAAATTGTAAATTTTATACAGTTTCTGCATTTTGCATGGTTAACCGCATTTCCCAGGTTTGATGGATATCAAAACAGCGTCTGCTGACCGCTCGGTTCGCTGTAGGCAATTCCGAAATGCTCATACGCGCGGGCAGTTGCCATCCGGCCGCGTGGTGTGCGGTTTAAAAAGCCCATTTGCAGTAAATATGGCTCGTAGACATCCTCAATGGTATTGGAATCCTCTCCGATGGAAGCCGCCAACGTTTCCAGTCCGACCGGGCCGCCATTGAAATTTCTGATGATAAACATCATCATCTTGCGATCTATCATATCCAGCCCTATTTTATCAATTTCCATGCGGTCGAGCGCCAGGTCGGCAATCTCCTTCGTTATCTCTCCATTCCCTTTGATTTGTGCGAAGTCACGCACCCGCTTGAGCAAACGGTTCGCGATACGCGGAGTTCCGCGCGAACGCCGCGCGATTTCTAATGAGCCGGCAGGGTCAATTTTTGTACCTAAAATCCCCGCCGAACGGCGGACGATGGTGTCAAGTTCCTCCGGCGAATACAGCTCCAGCCGGTTAATCACCCCGAACCGGTCACGAAGCGGAGCGGTGAGCAAGCCTGTGCGCGTCGTTGCGCCAATCAGGGTGAACTTTGGCAAATCCAAACGCACCGAATGCGCACCGGGGCCTTTTCCCAGAATGATATCCAGTGAATAGTCCTCCATCGCTGGATATAATACTTCCTCAACACTGCGGCTCAGACGGTGAATCTCGTCAATAAACAAAATATCATTGTGCGACAGGCTTGTAAGCAACGCCGCAAGGTCGCCGGCCTTTTCTATCGTAGGACCGGAGGTGATGCGGATATTGACGCCCATTTCGTTCGCGATGATACCCGCAAGCGTCGTTTTGCCCAGTCCCGGAGGGCCATAAAGCAGGACATGGTCCAGCGGTTCATTCCGTTCCCGTGCGGCCTGGATAAACACCATCATATTTTCCTTGACCTTGTTCTGCCCGATATATTCCTCCAGCCGCTTAGGACGGAGGCTGTACTCTATCTCGTTATCCTCGCCGAGCGTCCGGGAGGAGATGATGCGTTCCTCGTAGTTATCTTCTATCGCCACTCGTTTGCCCTCCTATTTCATCAGTAATTGCAGTGCCTGCCGAATGGTTTCCTCCGTCGACAGGTTTTCCCCCTTAACGCTGCTGACCGCGCGCAGGGCCTCTCCCTGTGTGTACCCCAGCACCATCAGAGCCTCGACCGCGTCATTTCCGCCGCTCGCAGGGCTATAAGACATGTCTGAGGCGGAAACAGAATCGCCGCCTGCAAGCATGTCGGTGTTTTTCAGTTTATCCTTCAGGTCCAGCACGATTTTCTGTGCCAGCTTCGGCCCGATTCCCTGCGCGCGGGTAATGGTTTTAATATCGTCCGTGACGACCGCCAGGGCGAACTGTGCCGGACTGACTACGGACAGCACTGCCAGCCCCGCTTTCGGCCCTGCACCGTTGACAGAAATAATCATCTTAAACATACTCAGTTCTTCCGCGCTCATAAAGCCGTATAAATCCATGATATCCTCCGCCACGCGGAGATAGGTGTGTATCCGCACCGTTTCGCCGATAATTAGCTTCCCAAGATTCATTGGGGACATATATACGCGGTAGCCCACGCCATTGACGTCTATTACCGCCGAGGTTTCCTCTATGTACGCAACCGTACCATTTACAAATGCTATCATATCCAGTTCTCCTTTTATTGATATGCCTTCCTATTATACGCTCTCTTCGTTGACCAGCTTCTGATACCTCGCAGTGTGGGCATGGCAGATGGCAACTGCCAGGGCATCCGCCACGTCGTCTGGTTTTGGGACCGCATTCAGATTTAAAAGGGACTTCACCATCCGCTGAACCTGTGCCTTATCCGCCCGTCCATAGCCGGCGACGGCCTGTTTCACCTGAAGCGGCGTATATTCAAAAATCGGGATCCCCTGCACGGACGCCGCCAGAATAGACACACCGCGGCCGTGGGCGACGGTTATCGCCGTTTTGACATTTGTGTTAAAAAACAGTTCCTCCACCGCGAACGCGTCTGGGTGGTATTTTTCAATCAGCAGATGTGTGTCTTCATAGATATCCCTCAACCGGTCAGACAGCTTCATGCCCGCCTTTGTCGTTATCGCGCCGTAATTGACGACAGAAAACGCGTTTCCCTTATATTCCACCACGCCAAACCCGACAATCGCAATTCCCGGGTCGATTCCCAGTATAGTCATATATGAACCACCTATTGTATCGGAAAACGGGCGATTTTGTTTCATAATATGTGAAAAGCATCCGTTTCCTGTTTTTTCGAAAAAATTGTTGAGATTTTCGTTCATTTAATATATAATAAGTATCAAACAATATTTTAACACGTTTGAGGAGGAAATGCAAATGGCAAAAGAAAAAGTTGTCCTCGCCTACTCCGGCGGTTTGGATACATCCATTATCATCCCGTGGCTGAAGGAAAACTATGACTATGAGGTCATCGCCGTCGCCGGCAACGTCGGCCAGGGCGCGGAGCTTACAGGGCTGGAGGAAAAAGCGCTGAAAACCGGCGCGAGCAAACTCTACATAGAGGATATTACGGAAGAATTCGTGACGGACTTCATTTTCCCTGCTGTGCAGGCAAACGCGGTCTATGAAGGAAAATACCTGCTGGGCACCTCCCTTGCGCGGCCGCCGATAGCAAAACGGCTGGTTGAAATCGCAGAAAAAGAAGGCGCCGTCGCAATCTGCCACGGCTGCACCGGAAAAGGCAATGACCAGGTACGGTTTGAGCTGACCATCAAGGCGCTCGCCCCGCATCTGAAAATCATTGCGCCGTGGCGTATTTGGGATATCAAATCCCGCGAGGAGGAAATTGATTACGCTAAGGCACGCGGGATTCCCGTTCCGGTTACCAAGGAGGACAATTACTCCATGGACCGCAACCTTTGGCATCTGAGCCACGAGGGGATGGATCTGGAGGATCCGTGGAACGAGCCGCAGTATGACAAAATTCTGAAGCTGATGGTATCTCCCGAACAGGCTCCGGATACGCCGACCTATGTGGAAATTGAATTTGAAAAGGGTATCCCGACAAAGATTAACGGCAAGGCTTATGAACCGGTTGCGTTGGTTACAGAACTGAACCGCCTTGCGGGCGAAAATGGCGTAGGGATTGCCGATATGGTGGAAAACCGCCTTGTGGGGATGAAATCCCGCGGCGTGTACGAAACGCCAGGCGGCACATTGCTCTATGCCGCGCATAGGGAATTGGAATTCATTACACTGGACCGCGACACCATGCACTACAAAGAACAGGTTGCTTGCAAATTTGCCGAGCTGACCTACGACGGAAAATGGTTTACACCGCTGCGCGAAGCGCTGTCCGCATTTGTTACAAGCACACAGGAAACCGTTACCGGAACCGTAAAACTCAAGCTGTACAAGGGCAATGTGATGCCTGCCGGTGCGAAATCTCCTTATTCTCTGTACGATGAGGATATCGCAACCTTCTCTGAAGACGAGGTCTACAATCAGAAGGATTCAGAGGGCTTTATCAATCTGTTTGGTCTTCCGCTCAAGGTGCAGGCCACCATGAAAAAGAGAAACGGACAGAAATTGTATTAATTTTACTATTTAACACGGGCTGACATTCGTCAGCCCGCTTTTCTGCTAAGGAGTGATGGGAATGAAGCTATGGGGAGGACGGTTTGGCAAGGCGACTGACGCGTTGGTTGACGACTTCAATTCCTCTATCCGGTTCGACTGCCGGATGTACAAACAGGATATTTTGGGCTCTGTGGCCCACTCGGAAATGCTCGGGCGGGTTGGCGTGATTTCTCAAGAGGACGCGGCCCTGATTGGCAAAACTCTGCTGGAGATTCTTGCGGACATCGAGGCTGGAAACGTAGAATTCCAGATTGACGCTGAAGATATCCATATGAATATTGAAACGATTTTAATAGCGCGCATTGGAGATGTTGGGAAACGCCTGCACACCGGGCGCAGCCGGAACGATCAGGTTGCGCTGGACGTGCGGATGTATCTGCGGGATGAAACAGACGAAATCTGCGGTTTGCTGCGGCAGGTGATGCAAACCGTGCTGGATTTGGCGGAAGAGCACGCCGATACGATTATGCCGGGCTATACCCATTTGCAAAAGGCACAGCCCGTTACCTTCGGTCATCATCTGATGGCTTATTTTGAAATGTTCCGGCGCGATTTGGAACGGCTCGCGGACTGCCGTAAGCGCATCAACGTCATGCCGCTTGGCGCGGGCGCGCTTGCGGGAACGACCTATCCGCTCGACCGGGAGTTTGTCGCCCGGAAGCTGGGCTTTGACGCAGTGACGCGCAACTCGATGGACTCGGTCAGCGACCGCGATTTCATTGTGGAGCTGCTGTCCGCGCTGTCCATGATAATGATGCATCTGTCCCGCTTCTGCGAGGAGCTAATTTTGTGGTCCAGTCACGAATTTTCGTTTGTGGAGATGGATGACAGTTATTCGACCGGATCTTCTATTATGCCGCAAAAGAAAAATCCGGACGTTGCAGAGCTGATTCGCGGCAAGACGGGCCGTGTTTATGGCAGTCTGACGACGATTTTAACGGTTATGAAGTCCCTTCCCCTGGCCTACAACAAAGACATGCAGGAGGACAAGGAAGCGGCCTTTGACGCGGTTGATACAGTGAAGCTTTGTCTGCCCGTTTTCACAAACATGCTCAAAACCATGACCGTGAAAAAAGACGCCATGCTGGAAGGCGCAAAGGGCGGCTTTACCAATGCAACAGACGTCGCGGATTATCTAGTGAAAAAGGGTGTGCCTTTCCGGGAATCGCACGCAATTGTGGGAAAAATGGTTGCTATGGCCATCGGCCTGAAAAAAAATCTGGACGATTTTACGCTGGAGGAATTCCACGAGTGCTCCCCGTTGATTGAAGAAGATATTTACGATGCTATCTCCATGCGCACCTGCGTCGACGGACGAAATTTAGCCGGCGGCACCGCGCCGGAACGTGTGCGGAAAGAAGTACAAGCAGGGGCAACCTATCTCAAAGAGATAAACGTATGATAATGGCCCGTACCCATTAGGTAATTGAGGAATCTTATAACCTATTTTCTTTTTAATGTATGGTATATCCGCATACAAAAAGCAGGCACATGAATGTGCCTGCTTTTATTTATGAAAAGGGGTGTGTACGTTATTCCTCGATTGTAATAGAAATAGCTGCTGATTGCGGCGGGATGGAGAACGTCATTGCCGCGCTGTGAACAGCTTCAATCTCTTTGCCAGCTTTGAGCGCGCTCTTCAATGCGTTCATGTTGATTTCTTTTCCATTTTTATTGTACAATTTTGTTTCGTCACTGATAATCAGTCTGATTTGGTCATAAGCCGCGTCATCGTCATCCACATCGATGAGGCAGGTCAGATATTCTCCGCTTTCACCGATTTCAACAACTTTACCCTCAACGGAAACAGGCTTTAACGCATCTTCTTTGTCGTCCTCATCGCGTTCCACAACCGTAATTTTTGCGGGTGTGTTCTGCGGCGGCAGGCTTGCGGTCATAACCGCGCCGTAAACAATCTGCACATCCATATCTTCTTTCAGGTCTTTTACAGTACCTTTTTTGCCGTCCAGCAATACAATTTCCGTCTCGTCGCCGATGTTCAGGATGACTTCACCCAGTTTTTCATCTTCAACAGTAACGGTATTGTCCTTAACGGACTCGATTTCCGCATATCCAGAAACAACTTCCGGCTTCTCTGCTTTGCGCTCTACAACCGTAATTTTTGCGGGTGTGTTCTGCGGCGGCAGGCTCATCGTCATCGCTTCACCATATACCACATCGACATCCATGTCCGCTTTCAAATCTTTCACTGCGCCTTTTTTACCGTCCGGCAGGGTAATTTCTGTTTCTTTGCTTACATTCAAAACGACCTCGCCCAGTTTTTCATCTTCAACGGTAACGGTATCGCCGTCAACTTTCGTAATTTTCGCTTTACCCTCTACCTTTTCGTCTTCCGCCTTCGGGAATTCGTTTACTACTGTAATTTTCTCCGGACTGTTCTGCGGCGGCAGGCTTCTGGTCATAGCCGGGCTGTAGTCGACAACAAGCTTCATATCAGCTTTGATATCCTTCGGAGCACCTTTTTTGCCATCTGTAAGAACGATGTCGGTCTCGTCTGTAATGTTTAATATCACTTCGCCCAGCTTCTGGTCTTCTACCAAAACCTGTGTGTAAGGATTTTCGCCTTCCTTCACTTCCTCTACAGACTTCACAACCGCGTGGCCTTCCACTTTTTCTTCCGCAGGGGCAGTTTCACCATAGTTGATGGTAATTGTCCCGTTCTGGTCAATGGTCACATCCGCCTCCAGAATGTCTTTAAAGAAAACGTCCGGCACATAGGTCAGGCCGCCTGTGAGTTCCGGTGCCTTACCGATTTCCATCGGAGCGGTTTTCGCGAAGGTGTATCCATCTTCGCCGACCGCAAAGGTCACATAGACAGGCCCCTTCGTCAGTGTTACGCGGCCCGCGTTCCAGCCGACTGTGAAACCGAGTTTTTCAGCAACCGTACGGATCGGAATCATAATGTAATCATCCGAAACATATGTATCTACATCCGCCATCAGGTCACCGTTCAGCGTAACCTTGAAATCCGGTTTGGTCACCGCCTTCGTGGAAGGGACAGTTGGGTCTACTACCTTATTTGGGTCATACTCCGCAAATACGCCAATGGATGAAGTTGTTGCAACCGCAATAATTGCAACCGCTGCCAACAATTTTTTCATTGTCTGTTTCATGTTCATTCCTCCTGTAAATTTATACGCTATGTATATATTTTTTTGTTTTACACTTGGTTAGACGGGGGTGTTTGTGAAAAGTTCCACAAAACACGGATAATTTTTTCAAATGCAAAAAAGCGCGGCATAAAACCGGCAGCACTGGAAATGCTAACGATTATCAAGCAAAAGGAGCTGAAGGATTTGAAATTTCTCATATGCAAACATTGCGGAAATATGGTTACAATTGTGAAGGACATGGGAGTACCCATCATATGCTGCGGTGAACCAATGACGGCACTGCAGCCGAATAGGGTTGACGCCTCGCAGGAAAAACATGTTCCTTCCGTGACAGTCTCAGGCACTTCCGTCATTGTTAACATCGGTGAAGCGCCGCATCCCATGCTGGACGAGCACCATATCGAGTGGGTCGCGCTGGAGACGAAACACGGCAAACAATTCCGGCGGCTGTCCCCCTGCGAGCATCCGAAAGCGACGTTTTTGGTCGAGGATGACACGCCAGTCGCCGCCTATGCCTACTGCAACCTGCACGGGCTGTGGAAAACCGATATTCCTGTT
>CABSKZ010000111.1 GCA_902478395.1 uncultured Eubacteriales bacterium
AAGCTGTCGAAGACAGATTTCGACTTGAAGCGTGTCGACTTTTTCGACACGCTCAAACGCCTGACGACAGTCAGGCGTTTTGCTTTATACATCTATCAAATCAACCATTTTGAGTCCGCTCCGGGTTGTACCGGATTTCAAGCTACGGATATAGGCTTTCGCCGTATCCAGCGATGTCAGGCAGGGAACAGAATGTTCCACCGTTTTCCGGCGGATTTTAAAGCCGTCACGTTCCGGCCTTCTGCCCCGGGTCGGCGTGTTTATGACCATATCAAACTTGCTCTGCTGCATCAAATCAATCAGATCCGGCGTACCTTCCCCGATTTTCTTAACCACGCTAGCGGCCACGCAGTTGGAGTTCAGGTAATGCGCTGTGCCGGCGGTTGCGTAAATGGAGAAGCCAAGTTCCTCAAAGTCTTTTGCGATGTCTAACAGTTCACGGCGGTCGGAATCGCGTACTGTAATCAGCACATTTCCGTTTTTCGCCATTTTAAAGCCTGCACCCAGCAATCCCTTAAACAGTGCTTCACCGAAGTCGGTCGAAATGCCGAGCACCTCGCCGGTGGATTTCATTTCCGGCCCGAGGGACGCATCCACATCGTGCAGCTTTTCAAACGAAAATACCGGTACCTTGACAGCCACATACTCGCCCTCCGGATGCAGCCCTGTTCCACAGCCCATGTCTTTGAGCTTTTCGCCCAGCACACAGCGCGTCGCTAAATCGACCATCGGTACGTTTGTTACCTTTGAAATATACGGCACGGTCCGGGACGAACGCGGATTGACTTCAATTACGTACACCTGGTCCTCGTACAGGACAAACTGGATGTTGACCAACCCGACGACGTGCAGGGCGCGCGCGAGACGCTTCGTGTATTCCACCAGCGTATCTTTATGCTTCTGGGAAATTGTCTGTGTCGGATAGACCGAGATAGAGTCGCCGGAATGGACACCGGCCCGCTCCAGATGCTCCATGATTCCGGGGATGAGGATATCTTCCCCGTCGCAGATGGCGTCTACCTCAAGCTCCTTGCCCATCAGATACTTATCGACCAGAATGGGATGTTCCTGTTTAATCATTGTAATGATGTCCATAAATTCCCGAACGTCGTTGTCGTTGTATGCAATTTCCATGCCCTGTCCGCCCAGCACATAGGACGGGCGCACCAGAACAGGATAACCTAGTTCATTTGCAGCCTCCAGCGCTTCGGAATGGGTGAATACCGTATGCCCCGCCGGACGGGCAATACCACACTGTTCCAAAATTTCGTCGAACTTCTCGCGGTCCTCAGCCGCGTCCACATCCTCCGCTTTGGTTCCAAGAATGTTAACGCCGATATCTTTCAAGGCTTGTGTCAGCTTGATTGCGGTCTGTCCGCCAAACTGCACCAGTGCGCCAAAGGGCTGCTCCACATCCACAACGTTCGCGACGTCCTCAGCCGTCAGCGGCTCGAAATACAGCTTATCCGCCGTATCGAAGTCTGTGCTGACAGTTTCCGGGTTGTTGTTGATAATAATGGTTTCGTACCCCGCCTCCTTCAGCGCCCATACAGAATGCACCGAGCAGTAGTCAAACTCGATGCCCTGTCCGATACGGATAGGTCCGGAACCAATGACCAACACTTTCTTTTTCTCCGAAGGCTCGGATTCTGTATACTGGTCGTAGGTGGAGTAATAATACGGCGTCATTGCGTCGAACTCTGCCGCACAGGTATCGACCATTTTATAGGTGGGCAGAATACCGTAGCGCTTGCGCAGTGCCTTAATTTCAGCTTCCGTCATGCCGGTATATTGCGCAATAGTCTTATCAACAAAGCCCATCCGCTTCGCTTTGCGCAGCAGTTCGCGGCTCAGCGTTCCCTGCTTGAGAATATTTTCCATATCAACGATGTTTTTTAGTTTATTCAGGAAGAATACGTCAATCATCGTAATCTCGTGGATTTCCTCAATGGATATACCACGGCGGATTGCCTCGCAAATGACGAAGAAACGTTCATCGTCAATCGTATGCAGCCGTTTTTCAATGTCCTTTTTGGTCAGGTTTTTCAATTTTGGCATCTCAAAGGTGAACAGGCCAAGTTCCAAAGAACGGACTGCTTTCATCAAGCCGCCTTCTATGGAGTCAGAAATCGCCATGATTTCCCCCGTCGCCTTCATCTGTGTTCCCAGGGTGCGTTTTGCTTTGACAAATTTATCGAACGGCCATTTTGGGTACTTGATGACGACATAATCAATCGTCGGCTCGAAGCAGGCCAGCGTCTTGCCGGTGACCGCGTTCTTAATTTCGTCAAGCCCATAACCAATGGCAATTTTAGAGGCAACCTTCGCAATCGGATAGCCCGTGGCCTTAGAGGCCAGTGCTGAAGAACGGGAAACACGGGGATTGACCTCGATAACCGCATACTCGAAACTATCCGGATGCAGAGCAAACTGGCAGTTGCAGCCGCCTTCGATACCCAGCGCGGTGATGATATTAAGCGAGGCGCTGCGGAGCATCTGGTATTCCTTGTCAGTCAGCGTCTGACAAGGCGCAACAACAATGGAATCTCCTGTATGGACGCCGACCGGGTCAAGATTTTCCATGGAACAGACCGTAATAACGTTACCCTTGCCGTCCCGCATAACCTCAAACTCGATTTCTTTCCATCCAGAGATACATTTTTCAATCAGTACCTGGTGGACGCGCGACAGGCGCAGCCCGTTCGGTGCAATTTCCTCTAAATCTGCTTCGTTGTAAGCGATTCCGCCGCCTGTTCCACCGAGCGTATACGCAGGACGGACAATAACCGGGAAACCAATTTCGTTCGCAAAATCCAGTGCATCCTCATAGGTATTGACAACCTTGGAGGCGATACAGGGTTCCCCAATGGATTCCATGGTATTTTTGAACTCCTGACGGTCTTCTGCCATTTTAATAGCTGAAACAGCTGTTCCAAGAAGTTTAACCCCCTTCTCGGCAAGATAGCCCTCCTCCGCGAGTTCCATCGCGAGATTCAGACCAGTCTGTCCGCCGAGTGTTGGGAGGATGGAGTCCGGTTTCTCCAATTCAATGACCTTTTTCACCACATCAGCAACAAGAGGCTCAATGTAGATTTTATCCGCCATCATCTTATCAGTCATAATGGTTGCAGGGTTGGAGTTAATTAACACAACCTCAATTCCCTCTTCGCGCAGCGCGCGGCAGGCCTGTGTGCCCGCGTAGTCAAATTCCGCCGCCTGTCCGATGACGATTGGGCCGGAGCCGATGACCAGTACCTTCTTAATATCTTCTCTTTTCGGCATTACTGTTTTCCTCCCATCATAGCGATAAACCTGTCAAACAAATATTCCGTGTCCTTTGGGCCGGGAGCCGCCTCCGGATGAAACTGCACCGTGAACGCCGGCCTGTCTAAATACCGGATCCCCTCCACCGTCCCGTCGTTCATGTTAATGTGGGACACCTCACAGACTGTCTTATCGAGCGAATCACCCAAAACTGCGTAGCCGTGGTTCTGGCTGGTGATATATGTCCTGTCTATCGACAAATCTTTTACCGGGTGGTTGGCTCCTCTGTGTCCAAATTTCAATTTTTCAGTCGAACCACCCGCCGCAAGCGCCGCAAGCTGGTGACCAAGGCAGATTCCAAACAGCGGGATTTTAGAATCCAGCAATTTTTTGACCGTTTCAATCTGGTCCGGACAGTCCTTTGGGTCGCCGGGGCCGTTTGTGAGCATAATGCCGTCCGGTTTTTCCGCGAGAATTTCCGCCGCCGGCGTCGTGGCCGGATAGACCGTGACAGTGCAGTCCCGTTCTACAAGGGAACGGATGATATTGCGCTTTAAGCCGAGGTCCAGCATCGCAACACGGTATTTTCCATCCCCTTCTACCCGTTTTTCCTTGCAGCTGACCATTTCGACCACCTTGCCAACCCGAAAGGCCTTGATTGCTTCTTTTTTCTTTTCAAAATTAAAGTCGGGGTCCGTTGAGAGCATTCCATTTAAAGTTCCACCCACACGCAGCTTCTTCGTCAGCGCACGGGTATCTATTCCAGTGATGGCAATAATGTTGTTTTTAATCAGATAATGCTCCAGCGTATCCTCGCACCGGAAGTTATTCGGCAGGTCACACAGTTCTTTGATGATAAACCCTTTTACAAATGGCTTCTCCGTCTCATCATCCTCTGCATTTACACCGTAATTTCCGATAAGCGGAAAGGTGAGCGTTAAAATCAGGCCCGCAAAGGACGGGTCTGTTAAATCCTCCTGATAGCCCGTCATGCCGGTGGAAAATACGATTTCACCGATAACCTCACCTGTTGCGCCACGGCTTTCGCCTTCGAAGATGGTACCGTCCTCAAGCGCTAAAATTGCTCGTTTCAAATGAACTCCTCCTTTATGAACTCTAAGCCTAATTCGTTGAACCAACTCCCACTCTAAAGAAAGCGCAGGATATCATATTTCATGCGCAGGGCTTCCTCCCGCGCTGCTTTTGCAAACTCTTCCGGTTGATAATCTCCCTTTTTATAGGCGCACATGATGCCACGGGAGGAATTGACGATTGCACCCAGCCCGTCTTTGTTGAAGGACTTTGCAACGTCCTCCGCTTTGCCGCCCTGCGCCCCGTAGCCCGGAACCAGAAAATACGCCTTCGGCATGAGTGCCCTTAGCTTTGCCGCCTGCTCCGGATAGGTCGCGCCGACAACCGCGCCGACACCGCTATATCCGTTTTCTCCATAGGTACTCAGTCCCCAGCGGTTGACAAGCTGCGCCACATTTTCATACAAAGTCCCGCCGCCCGCCATATCCAAATCCTGCAATTCTCCGGATGACGGATTGGAGGTTTTCACCAGTACAAAGACCATTTTTCCGTTCTTTTCACAGAGCTTGACGAACGGAAAGATGCCGTCCGTCCCAAGATACGGGTTGATGGTCACCGCGTCGCATGGGAAATCATCGAAATCCAGCCCATCTCCCATGGAAACACCGCCCAGATACGCTTCCGCGTATGCCTCCGCGGTAGAGCCAATATCATTCCTCTTCACGTCTAAAATGACGTATAGGCCCTTCTGCTTCGCGTATTTGATGGTCTCCGACAACGCTGAAAGTCCTTCCAGTCCATACATTTCATAGTAGGCCGACTGCGGCTTCACCGCTGGGACGGCCCCTGCCAGTTCATCCAGCAGCGCCTTGTTAAACGCCAGAATCGCCTGTGCTACCCCGCGTTTAGTCCGGCCATATTTCTCGAACATCTCCCTGACCAGATAGTCCGGAACATATTCCAGTTTCGGATCCAGCCCCGCTACCACTGGGCTGCCGGTCTCTTTTATTTTTCCAATCAAAGTGTCGATTGACATCTTGTTCCTCCTATTTGTTTTTTAAAGAAGTATGCCCTGGTTTACAACGACCTTGCCGCCCACAATGGTGTATTCCACCTTGCCGAACAGCTTCCAGCCGTCATAAGGCGAATTTTTCGATTTTGAAGAAAAGCGGTTTACGTCCACTGTGTATTCCTCATTCATATCGAAAATTACGATATCCGCCGGTTTGCCCTCGGTCAGCATTCCTTTGTTCAATCCAAGCAGATTGGCGGGGTTGACCGTCATCTTTGCGAGAAAATCCATCAATTCCAGTTTTCCAGGTTTAACGAGGTGGGTAATCCCGAGGCCAAGCGCCGTTTCAAAGCCGACAATTCCATTTAACGCCTCGCCAAATTCCAGATTTTTTTCATCAATATGGTGCGGAGCGTGGTCTGTCGCAATCACATCCAGCGTACCATCCGCCAGGCCTTCTATCACCGCTTCCAAATCCGCCTGCGACCGCAGGGGCGGGTTCATTTTTGCATTCGTGTCGTAGCCCTCCACGCGTTTGTCCGTCAGCGTAAAGTAGTGCGGGCAGGTTTCCGCGGAAATCCGCACGCCGCGCGCTTTGGCCTGCCGCACAATCTCCACTCCGCCCCGGGTAGAGACGTGGCAGATGTGCAGCCGCGCGCCCGTTGTTTCTGCCAGAATCGCGTCACGGGCGATCTGTACGTCCTCAACCGCATTTGAAATTCCCTTCAGGCCGAGATAGGTCGACATGTAGCCCTCGTTCATTACGCCGCCGTCGAGCAATTCCTTTTCCTCGCAGTGGGAAACGACGAGCGTCTCAAACATATTTGCATATTCCAGTGCGCGGCGCATCAGTCCCGCGTTGCGCACCGGGCAGCCATCGTCTGAAACGGCCACCGCACCGGCAAACTTTAATTCTCCAATATCGGAAAGCAGTTCCCCCTTCAATCCACGGGAAATTGCACCGATGGGGTATACATTGACGCTTCCTACCTTTGCCGCTTTGTTGATGACATATTCCACCAACGGCGCGTTGTCAATAACCGGGTCGGTGTTCGGCATGCAGGCGACCGAAGTAAATCCACCCATCGCAGCGGATTTTGTGCCGCTTTCGATATCTTCTTTGTATTCCTGTCCGGGGTCCCGAAGGTGGCAGTGCATATCTACAAGACCGGGTGCGACGATTTTTCCCGCCGCGTCTATTTCCTCCAGCTCCGCCAGTTCTCCATATTCTGCTGAAAGGTTTTCACCCACTGCCTCAATCACGCCGTTATCTATATAAATATCCAGTTGTTTATCCGTTTTCGTTGCCGGGTCAATCACCCGTCCGTTTTTAACCAGTATTCTCATGCAACTTCCTCCTTTACGGCTATTCGATGATTTCTCCCTTCACCGGCGGACGTTTTTCCACCGACGGCTTACGCGTCAGAATATTAAGCACCGCCATCCGCACAGCCACTCCGTTTGTCACCTGTTCATCCACAAATGCCCGGTCCAAATCCAGCACACCTGTCGTCAGTTCGACGCCGCGGTTGACCGGTCCCGGATGGAGCAGAATGGCATCCGGCTTGGCGAAACGCATCCGCTGTTCGTCGATTCCAAAAAATCGTGCGTACTCCCGCAGGCTCGGTATTAGGCCCTTCTTCTGCCGTTCCTGCTGAAGCCGCAGGCCCATTACCACATCCGCATCCACAATCGCCTCATGTACGCTTGGATAAGCCTTTACACCAAGTTTTTCGATTTCCGGCGGCATCAGCGTCACCGGTCCGCCCAGCGTAACTTCCGCACCGAGCTTTTTTAATCCGTAAATGTTGGAACGCGCGACTCTGCTGTGGGCGATATCCCCCACAATCGCGACCTTCAAGCCCTCAATGCGCCCCTTTTTCTCCAGGATTGTGAACATATCCAGCAGCGCCTGTGTCGGATGCTCATTCATACCGTCGCCCGCATTGACTACCGCCGCATTTACATTCTTTGCGACCAGGTGCGGCGCTCCGGACTGCTGGTGGCGCATAATGATGACGTCCGTCCCCATACGGTCAATCGTTCGGGCCGTATCAATCAGCGATTCCCCTTTTGCTACAGAAGAACCGCTCGCCGTTATATTAGCCGCATTCGCACTCATATATTTACTCGCCAGTTCAAACGACAGGCGCGTTCTCGTGCTGTTTTCATAAAACAGCGTAATAACGGATTTTCCATGCAGGTGCGGTGTTTTTTTTGCATTCTGCGTTAGAATATATTTCATAGTCGATGTCTGGTGAAGGATAAAAAGAATCTCATCCTTTGTGAGTTGTTTCAACCCCAGCAAGTCTTTATGTCCGAACTGCATTACGTTTTCCCCCTGTTTCTGTAAACGTTAATTCTGCTATCCTCTTCTGCCAAGCTCAACCTTATCCGCCCCGTCCAGTTCCATGAACTGTGTGTGGACGATTTCACTGCGCGCGGTCGGCACATTTTTGCCCACATAATCCGCACGAATCGGAAGCTCCCGGTGTCCCCTGTCTATCATGACAGCAAGTTCGATTTTGTCCGGCCTGCCAAGCTCCATGATGGCCTCAATCGCGGCGCGGACCGTCCGCCCGGTGTACAGAACGTCATCCACCAGCACGATCTTTTTGTCTTCAATAATAAAGTCGATGCTTGTCCCGTTGATAACCGGATAATCGGACCTGCGTGACAGGTCGTCACGGTAAAGCGTGATGTCCAAAATTCCGACCGGAACATCCACTCCCTCAATTTCCTGAATCCGCCGTTGAATGCGGTTTGCAAGGATTACCCCGCGCCGCTGGATTCCAATGAGAACGACATCGTCGGTCCCCTTGTTCTTCTCGATAATTTCAAACGTAATCCGCGTGATTGCGCGTTTCATCGCATCCGCATCCATAATTTCCGCATGTCTTTCTTCCATAATTGCCCTCCTTTCCTTCCGGTGTTCTGATTCTGTCTCTTATACACATCTCCGAGCCCACGAGACCG
>CABSKZ010000112.1 GCA_902478395.1 uncultured Eubacteriales bacterium
GTTCAAATCCGGCGGCAGGGCCTTCGGAGAATATGCCTCCGCGCGTTGTGACGTATAGCAGCTTGCCAGCGGCACAATCCCCGCAGATATCGCCGTGTTCGTTGTAATGGAAGGTCAGGCCGCAGACGCATATCTGCTCGAAATAAACCTTTAGAACACTGGGAAAGTTCAAATCCCAGAACGGAGCGGAAATCACAATGGTATCCGCCTCCGCGAATTGTGCAGCCAGCCGAAAGATCGGCTGTCCGAAGTCGCCGGCAGCCAAGCAGGCGTCACGCTGTGACAGCGTTTTTTCATTCAGCGGGCGGATGTCCAGTTCCGAAAGCGCGCAGTGCTGCAAGACGGAATCGGGGTGAAGCCTCCGGTATTCCTCTAAGAACTGTTCTGTAAGTTTTCTTGTGCGCGACTGGGGGCCGCGGACACAAGCGTCAATCCAAAGTATTTTTTCCATTTGAACCTCCTGTTTCAGTCAATGATATGTAATCGGTGCCTGCTGGCAGAATTTGTTCCTGTTTATTTCCGCAAGAAACCCTTTGTGAAAGATTATAGCATAAATTCCAAAGGTTTTCCACAGAAATTTATTTGGACAAAAACAGCCACGATTGCGTAAAAAAAGCCCCTTGATAAATGCTGTCTCAAAATGATATACTTTTAGAAAACAACTGGAGGTAGGTTATGAGAAAAATTAGTTATCAAGAATATCTGGACCGCGTCTATGGCTGCTGGATGGGCAAAAGCATCGCCGGAACGATAGGCGCTCCCTTTGAAGGCAGAAAAGAGCTGTTTTCCTATGAATATGACCCACGTTCTATTGAGCAGATGCTCCCGAACGACGATTTGGACCTGCAGGTCGTTTGGCTGGACGTAATGGAAAAGAAAGGAATCTACTTTACGACGGACGACCTGGCCGAAGCCTTTTACAACCAATACCAGCCATCGCCCGGCGAATATGCACACTTTAAGAAAAACTACTGCCGCGGCATTATGCCGCCCGTTTCCGGCTGGTTCAACAACCAGTATTACATAGATGGAATGGGCTGCCCGATACGCTCAGAAATCTGGGGCTGTGTCGCCGCCGGCAACATGGAGCTGGCAAAAGAATTTTCTATTTTGGACGGCGGTCTTGACCACGGTCCCAATTCCATCGAAGGGGAAATCTTTTTCGCCGCGCTGGAAGCGGAGGCGTTTTTTGACCACGATGTGGACAGCGTCATCCAAAAAGCGCTCGGAATGATTAACCCAGAAGGCAATATGCACCGCTTGCTTACGGATGTCATCGGCTGGTGCGGGCAGTATCAGGATTTTAAAAAGGTGCGTGCGCTGCTGCTGGAGCATTGGGGCCATGCCGACTGCACGAATCTGTACCAGAACATCGGCGTTTCTATGCTGGCCCTGCTGCTCGGCAAGGGCGATTTCCTGAAAACCACCATGATGGCGCTGAACTGCGGATTTGACACCGACTGCACCTGTGCGACGGTCGGCGCGATTCTCGGTATTTTATACGGAGCAGATTATTTAATTCAGCAGTATGGTTTTTCCGATACGGGGTATATCCTTGAAGCGCAGGTGGATCGGCGCAGCGACCGCCTGTTCGATTTGGCGGAGGATACCTGCGTGGCAGGCCTGACGATGGCCAAATACCGCAATACAGCAATCGAGATTACAGACGCGCCGCAGTACCAAGAGCTGCCGCACGAAAAAACAGAGAAACAAATCTGCATTTCGGTGGACTACATGGGAATCCCTGCTATCGGGGCAGGGGAGACGAAGCAAATTGCGGTTGTCCTGCATAACAATACCACAGCGGAACAAAACTGTGAAATAGAACTTGACTATCCGGAAAGCTGGTCCGCCGTATACGATACGTCTGCGGCCCTTACTGGCGGAGAAGAAAAGCGGCTTATAGTCGAATTGACAGCTGCTTGTAAAGACAGCCTTCTTTCGGAAAAAAATATTATCACGGTACGCGTCAAGCCGCAGGGCGGATGTGCGGAAAGCTTTGCGTTCGGCGTAGCCGGGGCGGCGGTCTGGAAGATTTACGGCCCATTCTGGCATAATGCGGGAGAAATCCCGGAAATTCCGTATTGGGAACCCTATGGCAAGTTCTTTGATGGAACCGATGCCCTCCGCCAGTACCATATTAACACCTTTGCGGATATTGACAGAGAATATATCGACGAGTCGGACTTTGAACACATTGAGAAGAACGAGAGCGACACCTGCACCGTCCTTCCAAAGCAAATCAGCATTTATGAGGACTGCTTCCGCCTGTCCGACTATATCAGGTACAAGGGTTCCTACGCGGCATATCTGGTCCGCGAGGTCGTTGTACCGGAGGATGTGACTGTTTGCATGAATGTCGGGCATACCGCTCCGTATAAGCTCTGGATAAACGGCGGATTGGTAGGCGAGGAGCATTCTTGTGACTGGTGGACGGGTGAAAACAGGCATTACCAGAATATTAAGCTGAAAAAAGGCGTGAACCGTGTCGTGCTGAAAGCTACAAAAATCGGGGATAACGATTCGTTCAGCCTTATGTTCAATCGGGGCCTGTTTACCAATCATTTTTATGATTTTGCCTCCACGGTGACGCTCGGCACAGACGAAAGCCGTTAACAGCAGTCCTTGCCCCAACGGCTAAACATAGCCCGAAGCTGAATTTAAAACTGGCGGAGCCGGCCCACACTTGGGCCGGCTCCATAATTTTTTTCATTATACAGAAAAAAATCTAAATTTTTTCTTGATTTTCGGTGAAAAAGATGGTATGATATTAACTGTTCGAAATACGGGGCATTAGCGCAGCTGGGAGCGCATCACACTGGCAGTGTGGGGGTCAGGGGTTCGAATCCCCTATGCTCCACCATGCCGCGGCGAGCGGCACAATCAAATACCCCGCGGTTTCCGCGGGGTATTCTTTATTATTAAGGAAACTTGAAATTACATATATTTTCCAGGCGTACGGAACGCTATGAAATGAAAAAGAGAGGGTTCGATGGACGTGGCAAATTATTTTCAGCCCGAGATAGAGTGCGCATCCCGGGAACAAATCAGAGCATGGCAGGACGAGCGTCTTGTCAAAACGGTTAAGCACGTTTACAAAAACGTGCCGTACTACAAAAATCTTATGGACCAGAAGGGTGTAACGCCGGACGACATCCGTTCGGTAGATGATCTGCACAAGCTGCCGTTTCTGACGAAGGACGATCTGCGCGAGGCGTATCCCTACGGCCTTTTGGCAGTTCCGCTGACAGACGCGGTGCGTATCCAGTCGACGAGCGGGACAACGGGCAGGCGGGTCGTTGCGTTCTATACGCAGCACGATCTCGATTTGTGGGAGGAATGCTGTGCGCGCGCCATTGTCGCAGCGGGCGGAACGAAAGATGACGTCGTGCATGTGTCATATGGCTATGGCCTGTTCACGGGCGGCCCCGGCTTAAACGGCGGCTCGCATAAGCTTGGCTCTTTGACCCTGCCTATGTCCTCCGGAAATACAGAACGACAAATTCAGTTTATGTGCGATTTGGGCTCAACGATTCTTTGCTGTACCCCTTCCTACGCGGCATATTTGGCGGAAACCATCTGCGAAAAAGGCCTGCAGGATGAAATCAAGCTGAAGGCCGGTATCTTCGGCGCGGAAGCCTGGAGTGAAGAAATGCGCCAGGACATCCAGAATAAATTGCATATCAAAGCATATGATATCTATGGGCTCACGGAAATATCCGGCCCTGGTGTTTCCTTCGAGTGCAGCGAGCAAACCGGCATGCACATCAACGAGGATCATTTCATCGCGGAAATCATCGACCCGGTAACCGGTGAGGTTCTGCCGGACGGCGAAAAAGGAGAGCTTGTGTTCACCAGCATCACGAAGGAAGCGTTTCCGCTCCTGCGTTACCGCACCCGCGATATCTGCGTGCTGAGCCGGAAGGAATGCTCCTGCGGCAGAACGCATGTGAAAATGACGAAACCGATGGGCAGAAGCGACGATATGCTGATTATCAAGGGCGTCAACGTATTCCCCTCCCAGATAGAAACCGTGCTGCTGAACAAGGGGTATCCGGCGAACTATCAGATTATCGTTACCCGCGAGCACAACAGCGATATTATGGAGGTTCAGGTGGAAATGACGCCTGAAATGTTCTCCGATACCATTGGTGCAGTTTCCGGGCGGGAGAAGGAACTGGTAGACGCGATGAAAGCCATGCTCGGAATTTATGCAAAGGTGAAGCTCGTCGCGCCGAAATCGATTGCCCGAAGTGAAGGAAAGGCAGTGCGTGTCATTGACAAGCGGAACCTTTACGAAAAATAGAAAGAAGGGATAGTATGACAGTCAAACAGATTTCCGTATTTATTGAGAACAAGCCCGGTTGTTTGGCGGAGTTTACCAATGTCCTGCGGGAAAACAAGATCGATATGCGCTCCATGTCTATCGCGGAATCGCTCGACTTTGGCATTTTGCGCATCATCGTGGACGATTCCTATAACACGGCCTGCGTTTTAAAAGAAGCGGGGTATGTGTTTTCCATCACATCGGTTCTGGCGGTGGCAATTCCCGACGAACCCGGTGGACTGTACAAAATCCTGAATATCCTGGCTGAACATGAAATCAATTTGGAATATACCTATGCGTTCATTACCAGAAAAAAAGATTTGGCATATATGATTATCCGTGTCGCGGACAATGAGAAAGCCATTGAAGTCCTGACGGAAAACCATATCAAGCTGGTCTGCCAGGATGAGCTGTATAAGCTGTAGCAGGGCACGCGCTTCCACAGTCTTGTGGGAGTTGGTAAGGAACGCCTGCGCGTAATTTCGGCAGTGTTTTGCCAGCGGCACAAAAATATTTTGTTGGAGTCCTGTGATAGCTTACGGCAGGAGGCCCGCTGTGCCGGATGGAAAAGCGAAAGGCGGCCCTGATATAAGCAGACAAAAATACAGCCTCTGCCGATTTCGTGTAAAAGAGAATAGAAAACATCCAATCAGGCCGGAAGTGGAATCACCAACCGCCAGTCCTGAAAGGATGTTTTTTTGTGCAAATAATGCCGAAGGAAATGATGAAGCGGTGTATATCCATCGAATCCGAACTCTTGGATATAGACGGGTTACAGCGCAATGAATAAGCCTGAAATGTAATCGGTGATTCTATTTTTGTTTGAACCGAATTATTATTTACGCAGATTTCGTCGGGCGGCCTGGCGGCGGAGAGGCAGAGTGTGCCGAAAAAGCCGGCACGCTTTAAGCCGAACGCTTCCTTTGACACCTTTCGTCAGAGGGAAACCGCAAAGCGGCATTGCCGTCCGTCTGGCAACGCCCCATTTTTGCTTCCGTTCATAGTTTTTCGACAATCTGAGACATTCTGGCGGCGGAGCGCTATGCAATCATTTTATAACCTCGCTGTTATATCCCCGCCTCTTCGTCGGCACACGCCCTATTTGCTCAGTTTGCCGGCACAAACTATCGCTTTACGGGCAGCCCCTCCTCTTTCCCACAAAGTTTCGCTTTGCAGGGTTCCGCTTCATAGAGCAAGCGGCGGGCATATATCCCCCGTTTCACGAGGTTGAAACGCCATTTAAGAAACTTTTGTGCTAACCACGCAAAAAGTTCTTAATGAATGAAATCTTGTTATAGAGCCCAATTTATTATAAACAGACAAAAGGCACGCCGTATGGCATGCCTTTAGAAGGTCCTGTAAATTGGGTCTAATCAACAACAATATTCAGGGGGCCTAACTCGTGCGATAGAATGAGTCCGCAATGACAGGACCTTACTATATTTTATGGAAATAAGGCGTGTTTGGTGACAGGTGGATGCAATTCGCCGATTTCGGCGTATGTGGTTCGGTTCCCTTACCTAACCGAGAAAAGATGTCACGATAAACCCATCGGTATTATTTCCGGAAACCTCATATTCCCTGCCCTTTGGTACGGGGAGGCCGGCCTTTGTGTCCGCCGCGGGGACATAATACACCTCGTATTCCCGGGCGCTGCTGTCTTTAACCAGTAAATGCTTTTCCCCATAGCGGTATTTTTTCAGCAGCTCCAGATATTCCTCCAGGCACAATTTTTTCTGGGCCATATACCATGCGTGGGGCCTTCCCACATACCGCAAATGCCAAGGCTCGTTCCCGATGCCCGTCAGGTTTTCCTTGTTTTTTTCGTACCGCACGACAAAACCGTACCGCGCCGCGTTGTCGCATATCCAGCGGTACTTTCCGGTCCCGCGGAATTCGAGGCTCCTGCCGTCGTCCGTATAGATGCCGAGGTCGAGCGCGTAGCCCGTGTGGTGTTCGCTGCAGCCAGGCTTTGCAACCCAGCGTGCCGCTTCTTTCTCATCCGTCTGCGCCACCTTTTCCTCATATAGCTGCTTTTGCTCCTCCGCCGGACGGTAAGCGCTGATGATGTTAATATCGTGAAGCCCGGTTTTGTTCCGAAAATCCGTCATCATTGTGTTCAGCGGCTGGATGGCCTGCCGGGTCAGCTTCAGCGAGGTATTTTTGACGGAGTAGGTATCGTTTTTATATTCATAGATACTGGTTAAGTCTTCCATTTCGGCAAACGCGCAGGCCGCGCCGTCCCGCACGAGAATCAGGTTTCCCTTGTGCAGCTGCGCTTCGTCCAGCTCCGCATAGCCGTAATCGCCGGGGCGGATATCGGTGGTGGCTGTCGCGGAATGTGTGCCGATGGCATCCGCCGCGATAACACACACGGCGATGACGGACAGAATGAAAATCCATCTGCCGGCTTTGTTCTTTTTTGTCTTCTGCATAAAAACCTTCCTTTCCGCGGTATTTTCCTGTTATCTCTATCATACCAACGGAAACGGAACATTTTTTAAATTAAATCTTATGATTTTCTTAACGAATCCTTAAAAATTTCTTTCCTGACTGGAAGGGACGGAATCCGCTCCCCGTGCCGCCGGATGCCGCTGCCTGCCGCGTGGGGGCTGTTCGCAATAGATGCCCGCCTGTCGGGAAATAGGCTCTTGCCGCCTGTTCTGAGATGGAACGGGTTAGGCGCGGCGGGGGAGGTTGACGCGGAACTCCGTGTATGCCTCGCTGCTTTCCGCGGTAATTGTTCCTTTGTGGAGCGTAACGATTTCCTTCGCTATTGCCAGCCCCAGCCCGGCTCCGCCTGTCGAGGAGGAACGGGAGGCATCCGCACGGTAGAATTTTTCAAACAGCCTCTCCAGCTTGTTTTCCGCAATCGCTTTACCGCGGTTGCGGAAACAGACGGTGACAAAATTTTCCTGCGCCGACGCGGTTATGTCGATGGCCGTATTTTCATAGCAGTAATGAATGGCGTTGCGAAGCAGGTTGTCGAACACGCGGGCGAGCTTGTCCGCGTCTCCGGTCAGTGTCAAATTCTGCTCCAGCTCCGTGTTGCAGGTCAGGTTCTTTTCGGCAAGGAGCGGGTAGAACTCGTCGGTGAGCTGTTCCAAAAGCAGGGAGAGGTTCACCTCGCTCTTTTCCAGTTCGATATTTTGCAGGTTAAACCGCGTGATTTCGAAAAATTCGTTAATCAGTTCTTCCAGGCGCAGGGCCTTGTCCAGCGCGATTTTTGTGTATTTGGCCCGCAGCTCAATAGGGATTTCCTCCTCCTCGGACAGCAGGTTCAGGTAGCCGATAATGGAGGTCAGCGGCGTTTTTAAATCGTGCGCGAGGTACATCACCAGGTCATTTTTCCGCTGTTCCGCCTCGCGGGCGAGCTGTTCGCTCCGCAAAGAATCATATTTGATGGAGTTCAGCTTGTTCTCTACATCCTTAAATTCGTCAGGGAGCTCGACAAGGCTCTCATCCTTCTGAAACACCTTGTCGATGGAATTGATAATCTGGCTGAGATAACGCGTCGTTTTCAGCAGGGTAGACGCGATGGTGAGAACGCAAATTGTGAAGAATACGACAAACACAACGCCGGTTTTGTGGCTTGTGAGAAACAGGTAGAAGCCACGATCAATCTGGGAGAGGGTTTCTGCAATGATATTGTTGAAGATACCGTCTGCAAGAAACATGATGGCAATGGTTGCGGCGACGCTGACGCCGATTTGCAGCAGGATTTTCCCGAACAGCCGGAGCCGGAACCGCCTTAAATAGTCAGCTTTCAATTTTATACCCCACCCCCCACACAGTTTTAATGAACTTCGGGTTACGCGGCGGCTCATGCAGCTTCTCCCGCAACCGGCGGATATGAACCATTACCGTGTTGTTGGCTTCATAGTATTTCTCGCCCCAAACGCGCTCGAACAGCTCCTCAGAGG
>CABSKZ010000113.1 GCA_902478395.1 uncultured Eubacteriales bacterium
GTAACCCTCTTTTTTTGCGGCGGAAGCATAAAAGGTATATTTGTTTCTCGCCTGCGATTCCCCGGCAAACGCTGTCATCAAATTTTGTTCTGTCTTTGTGCCCTTCAAGTTCATAAAAAACGTCCTCCTTATGTTGATAATTTCAAAGATGCTCTCCTTTATTATATACCCAATTCAGAACGTTTTAAACCCGCTACAGTAAAATTTTTCTTGCGGTACTGTCTAAAGCATCTATCATTTTTTCACCTGCGGGTATGGAATCCGCCATGACAGAATAATAAAACTTGATTTTTGGCTCCGTTCCGGACGGACGCATAATGAAGAAACCGCCGCCCTCCAGCTCGAAATAGAGGACATTGGTGCTGACAGTCGGCAGCTTTTCCGTCGAACCAGACGCAAAATCTGTTCTGGTGCAGGCCCGGTAATCCCGCACTGCGGCAAATTTTGTGTCCCCCAGTTCTTTGGGCGGCTGTTTTGCCGTTTCATCCATGAGTTTTGCCATTTCGGCCATACCGTCCAAGCCTTCCATTACGATGGAAACTGTCCGTTCAACGCTGGTTCCGTATGTTTCGTAGAGCTTGAGCAGGCCATCGACGAGGTTCATTCCTTTTAATTTATACACCGCGGCCATTTCACAAACCAGCAGAGCCGCCGTCACCGCGTCCTTGTCCCGCGCATAAGTTCCCGGCAGATAGCCATAGCTTTCCTCAAAACCGAACAGGTATTCTCCCTCGCCTTTCCCTTCTTTGTTCTTAATGATTTCTGCAATGTTTTTAAACCCGGTAAACACCTCGTAAGTTTCCGCACCATAGGACGATGCAATTTTTTTCACAAGGTCTGTTGTCACAATGGTCTTTACAATATAATCACCTGTTTGAATTTCGCCGCGTTCCGCCTTTTCTGACAGGACATATTCCGTGAGCAGTTCTCCTGTCTGATTACCCGTGAGAACGATATATTCCCCGCCCGCGTCCTTGGCGAGTACGCCGATGCGGTCTGAATCCGGGTCGGTGCCGATGATGACGTCCGCATCCACCTTCTTAGCGAGAGCGATTGCCAGCGCAAATCCCTCCCGGTCCTCCGGATTGGGTGACTTCACAGTTGAAAAGTCCGGGTCTGCAACAGCCTGCTCCGGTACGGTATACACATTTTCGAATCCTGCCCGTTTCAGGATTTCCTGCACCGGCTTGAGTCCTGTACCGTGAAACGGGGTGAACACAATTTTGAAATCCTTGCCGACCTGTTTGACCGCTTCCGGATTCAGACTATACGAAAGCGCTTCCTTCAAAAACGCTTCTGTAATTTCTTCACCGACCATCACGATAAGGCCCGCTTCTTTTGCTTCATTTTCCGGCATGGTTTTGACATCAGTAAACATATCCATCTGTTCAATATAATCCATAACCGTTTTAGACGGGCCGACACCAAGCTGGGCGCCGTCCTCGCCATAAACCTTGTAGCCGTTGTACTGTGCGGGGTTGTGGCTGGCCGTTATCATGATTCCCGCAAAGGTGCCGAAATGGCGGACTGCGAACGAAAGGAGCGGCGTGGGGCGCATTTCGTCAAACAAATACGCTTTCACGCCATTTGCCGCCAGCACCCGCGCACTTTCCAGAGCAAATTCGGCGCTGTGATGCCGGCAATCGTATGAAATTGCGACGCCGCGTTTCATCGCCTCGCGTCCAGCATCACAAATGTAATTTGCCAGTCCCTGCGTCGTTTTGCGAACCGTATAGATATTCATCCGGTTTGTACCCGCGCACATGACTCCGCGAAGCCCTGCCGTACCAAACTCCAGGTCCTGATAAAACCGTTCTTTGATTTCATTGGCATCATCCTGAATCGTCCTCAGCTCAGCCTTTGTCTGTTCGTCCGTTTCGGCGCATGCCAGCCAGTGGTCATACTCTTTCAGATAGTTTTTTCCCATATTTTGCCCTCCTGTAATGTATATCTTAACCCTGTCAAGATGAAATATACCGATTTTGCCGCCTTAACAATCCTGTTTTGCCTCAAAGAAAGGCGGCATACGGCCGCCTTTCTGACAATTTCTATATTCTGTGTGATTACAAATCTTTTGTCAGGTCTCGTGCTATTCTCCATCCCACCAGTCAAGCGTATCGTCATCCGGCGAACCGCCTGTTTCGGGCTGGCTTCTGTCCGGCGCACTCGTCGCAGGACTGCCTGGCGATGGAGCCGTGCTCGGCGCTACTATATCGCCCTCCGCCGGCGGGTTTGTCGCTCCGCTGCCGGGCTTAATATCACTCAGTGCCTTATCTTCATTTTCAATCTCGTCATCAATCTTGTCATCGCCCTCCGGATCCACCTTTGCATGCGAGGAACAGATGCTTCCCGGCTGTGTTCCCGATTTAAAGTATGCCACACGGGCCGTTCCATTAGACTCGCACAACCCAGTTGCGATTTTGCCGCTGAGCTTGCAGATTTTCGTCTGAGTAACGCCTTTGGGCTGCTCCAGCGTTTTTACCGAAACATCCTTATGGATGAGATCCATTACCTTTTTCCACAGGCCGGGGCAAGGATTGCTGCCCGACATTTTTTTCGGCGTGTCGTATCCGTACCAAACAGCGCCTACATAATTGGGTGTAAAGCCGGCAAACCAAAGGTCAATCTGGTCAGTAGTCGTACCGGTTTTACCACCTGCAAGCACATTATTTGCGAGCTTCGCCCTGGTACCGGTACCATAGTTCACAACTCCGGTCATCATATTTGCCATGATATACGCGGTCGTATCGCTCATTGCCTTGATAGTTTCCGGCTTGTTTTCCAGTATAACGCGTCCCTTAGCGTCGATGACCTTCGTATAAGTAACCGGCTTTGTATACACGCCGCCGTTTACAAACGCGGAATAACCGGCGGTCAGCTCCTTCAGGGAAATACCGTCAGTCAGGCCGCCCAGTCCCAGAGAGGAATAAAATTTATCAGAATACGTTTTCCCATCCGCGCGTTTTTCATTGCTGACGAGGGAAGTAATATTCAAATTTTTAGTCAAAAAGTCATAGGACTTATCAACCGTGAGCTTGTCAAGTATCCGTACTGCCGGAATGTTTCTCGATTCCTCCAGCGCGTACTGCACCGTAATATTTCCCTTGAATACGTTGTCGGAGTTTCTTGGCTCCCAGTCCCCAATTTTCAGTTTGGAGTCGTCCACAATGGTGGCCGGTGTAATCAGGCCGTATTCAATCGCGGGGGCGTAAACGGAAAGCGGTTTGATAGCGGACCCCGGCTGGCGCTTGGTTTGCGTCGCGCGGTTCAGCACCCGGTTGCCGGTCTTTTCCCCGCGGCCTCCGACCATTCCCTTAATGTATCCGGTATACGGGTCTATGACCATCATCGCCGCCTGCGGCTTATTGCTGCCAGAGCCGGAAAAGTTCTTTTCATTGGTAAAAACCGTTTCTATGGCGCTTTGCACCTTCGGGTCCATTGCAGTATAGATTTTCAATCCGCCCTTAAATACTTCTTTTGTCGCGGCGGCTTCCGTCATCTTATTCCGCGTCATCAGGTCGTTCATCACGTCCATGATAATCTGGTCGATATAATAGGACTGTATTTTGTCCTTTTCGGATTTTGTAGTTCCTTTTTTTAGTTTTAGCTCCTTTGCCTTCGCTTCGTCACATTCCGCTTGCGAAATATAGCCAAGCTCCGCCATCTTGTTCAACACAAGTTCCTGTTTTTCCTTGTTGGCGTCGTAATTGACCAGCGGGTCATATTTGGACGGGTACTGTGTGATACCTGCGATGGAGGCGCATTCCTCCAGCGTCAGCTCGGAAACGTCCTTGGAAAAATAAATATTGGAGGCGGCCTGTACGCCGTGGCACCCCTGCCCCAGATAGATGGTGTTCATATACATCTCGATAATCTGGTCCTTGCTCATTTTTCGCTCCAGATTGAGCGCACGGACAATCTCTTGAATCTTACGGATTGGCGAACGTTCATCGTCGCCCGTAATGTTCTTAATCAGCTGTTGCGTAATGGTCGAACCGCCGTAGGACTTGTTGCCGCGGAACAGGTAAGTAACCACCGCGCCGAAGGTCCGTTTCCAGTCGACCCCCTTATGGGTCAGGAATCGTTCGTCCTCAATTGCGATAAACGCGTTTTTCAAATTTTTCGGAACATTTGCGAGATCCACCCATATTCTGTTCTGCTCCGAATAGAGCCGGTCCATCTCAACGGGCTTCCCCGTCTCCTCGTCTATGTAGTACACCATGGAGGTAAAGTCCAGATTATATTCCTGTGCGATTAAGTCCGTGCTGTTGTCGATGAAGCCCATCATAGCCCCTGCGACAACGGAACCGAGCAGAACGCATATAATCAAAACCACAATAAATAACCGTTTAAAAAAACGCCATACCCCGCCTTTCTTTTTTTGTTTTTTATTTCTTGGGCCGGTATCTGCCGTGTCTTTTCTGCGACTCACCCAATCACTCCTTTTCTCGCGGCGTCCGGGCAGGAACCCACGCCTTTGTAACAGCATAAAATAAGCATAACCGAATGGTACACTTAATCACATTATAAACTATAAACATTACAAAACTATTACAATCAGAAGGAAATCCCGTGAAAAAACAACCCAAATTTTAACATTTCTTCTTGTTTTACGTATATCTATATGTATTTCTGGGAAAAATGATACCAAAACAGGCAGAAAATTTGAAAAGGAGTGAAAGCCGATGTATTACCAGACCCGCAGAAGAAGAGGAAAGGGAATATTTCTCCTCCTGCTTGCTTTTCTGTGCGCCGTGGCAGTCGGCCTCGGTATTGGATACGCAGGCGTCAAACTTGAACTCATTCCGAATAAAATAGACGCACAGCCGGAACCGACGGCGACGCCTCTCCCGCTCGGAAGCGCAGCGCCCACAACAATTCCGGAGGAGGAGAATGCCGCCGTCAGCTTAAGCACAATTGTTCCTGAAGAGCCAGAATCTCTCTACCGGTCAGGATTCCTTGTCAAGGCAGAGGACGGGGATGTTTGTATTTTTAAAATTGAACCGGACGGCACAACGGTCTACAGCCATAAAATTCCCGTGGAACTATCCGCCTTGCGCCCCGAGGACAAAAAACGCTTTCTAAACGGAATCCATGTGGAAAACCAACAGGAGCTGCTGGAACTGGTAGAGGATTTCAGTTCCTGACCAAATGAAGCCGCTTGAAAAACGAACACAATTGAAACCTTTTGACAACCGCGGATCTGACGCAAACATACACGGCAGCTTCGCCGGAGACACGGCTTGACAAAAAATGCAGAAAAAAATAGAATTTGAGGCGCGGTAGGACAACCGGCACGCTTCAAAAGGAGGCGGCCGCCTCCTTTTTCTATTGATAAAAGAAAATTAGGAGGGTGCTATGGCAGAAGTAAAAAACTATCATATTAAAATAGAGGGAATGACCTGTGCAGCCTGTTCCGCGGCGAGCGAGCGCGCGCTTTCCAAAACCAAAGGCGTCATCTCCGCCTCCGTCAATCTTGCTCTGGGCAGCGCGGAGGTGACCGCCGAGGCGGCGACCCCTCCGGAAATGCTTTTAAACGCAGTAAGCGCAGTTGGGTACAAAGCGAGCTTCGTAACCGATGAAGACCTGTCTATTGAGGAAACACACCAATTCAGCAAAGCCGAAATTATCATCGGGCTAATTTTCGGCTTTCTCGTCATGTACATCGGCATGTCTCACATGCTGCCGTTCCCCCTGCCGCTCCCCGGCATCATCAGTATGGAAGCGCATCCGCTGAATTTTGCGCTTTCCCAGCTTCTGCTCTGTCTGCCCGTCCTTGTGGTGGGGCGCCGTTTTTTTCTGGTCGGCTTCCGTCAGCTGTTCAAATTGCATCCGAATATGGATTCACTCGTCGCGGTCGGCACAAGCGCCGCATTGCTGTACAGCCTGTATAACACCTTCCAAACCGCAGCTGGAAACGTCCATGCCGCACACAACCTGTATTACGAATCCGCCGCGGTGGTTCTGGCGCTCGTGCTGCTGGGAAAATATCTGGAGGAACATAGCAAAAACAGCGCAAAAGTAGCTATTTCCTCGCTTGCGACCTTGATTCCACAAAAAGCAACCATCCTGAAGGACGGCAAAAAAATCGAAGTTGATACCAGTGAAATCCAAAACGGAGATACCGTTTTGGTGACGCCGGGAGAAAAAATCAGTGTGGACGGAGAGGTTCTGGAGGGGGAAGCGGATGTTGACGAAGCCATGCTGACCGGAGAAAGCGTCCCGGTTTTTAAGAGCGCGGGCGAAACCGTTTCCGGCGGAACCATCTGCAAGGACGGGATGCTGAAAATCCGCGCAACCGGGGTCGGCAGTGCTACTGCGGTGGCTCAAATCATCAAGCTGGTTTCAGAGGCTCAGGCGCGAAAAGCGCCGGTTGCCCGCCTGGCTGATACAATTTCCGGTATTTTTGTCCCCTCCGTTATTGCAATCGCTGTTGTCAGCGTCATCATATGGGCGATTCTCGGCAAGGACGCAAGTTTTCTGTTAAATATATTTGTTTCCGTTCTCGTGGTAGCCTGCCCCTGCGCGCTCGGACTCGCAACGCCTATCGCCGTCATGGTTGCTTCCGGCCGCGGCGCAAAGCTCGGCGTGCTGTACCGGGGCGGCGATGTGATAGAACGGCTTTCTAAAATCGACATGGCGCTGAACTAATGCGGTTAGCCGCCGGAGTCGAGTTCGGTTCCGGACACCCCATCGCGGTTGGCATCGTCGAATATGCAAAGGAAAAGGGGCTTCCGGTTCCGGAGCCGGAAAAGGTCGCCACCTTTGCGGGGCGGGGTGTTTCCGGCGTCGTGGAAGGGGCAGAGATATTGGCCGGAACGCGCCGGATGCTGGATGAGAAAGGAATTTCCACGGCTGGGGCTTCCCTGATACCGGATGGTCTCGCTGTGGTCTATGTTGTAAAAGATGGCGTACTGCTCGGCGTAATTGGCTTGGCGGACACCGTCCGAAAAAAAAGCCGGAAAGCCATCGAACGGCTTAAAAAGGAGCATGTTCAAAGCGGGATGATTACCGGAGATAATAAAGCCGCTGCAGACTATGTTGCAAATGAGGTCGGTCTGGACCGGGTGCTTGCCGAGGTGTTGCCGGGTGACAAATCCGGCGAGGTGACACGCCTGAAGGAGGAGGGCCATTCCGTCGCGATGGTTGGGGATGGAATCAACGACGCGCCTGCACTGGCCGCGGCTGATGTCGGAGCCTGTGTGTTCGGGGGCACGGATGTTGCCGCCCAGTCTGCGGGGGTGCTCCTTATGCGGGAGGATTTACTGGCCTTCTGCGACGCAGTATCCCTCTCGCGCTACACCATGCGCATTGTCCGCCAGAACCTGTTCTGGGCTTTTTGCTATAATGTCATCGGGATTCCTATCGCCGCAGGGCTTTTGTATCCGTTCGGTATTCTGCTTTCCCCCGCCTTTGCCGGGCTGGAAATGGCGTTGTCTTCGGTCTGCGTCGTTGGAAATTCATTAAGAATCACCAAATATTCACCGGCGAAATAGTTAAAATTTTATCAAAAAAATCTGCGGTTACCCTTGTAATTTGCAGATTTTTTTGATAGAATGGTAAGCGGTGAAAATTCGATTGTTTTACCATAATATTCCGGGCATTTACTATGCTTGCTTGTAAGAGTGATTCCCGGATAAAATGTATAATGGGCGCTTCCAGCCATAAAAAATTCCGGCCGCGGCGCTTGATATAGGAGGTTAAAGAATGAGTACCATCAACAAGCTTACTGATTTACAGTCCAGAAGAGCCGAAATCGAAGCTGGCGGCGGCACGGACAAAGTAAAGAAGCAGCACGATTCCGGCAAGCTTACCGCCCGCGAACGGGTGAACCTGCTCTTTGACGAGGGCAGCTTTGTCGAAATCGACGCGTTTGTAACGCACCGCTGCTCCAACTTTGACATGCCGAACACCAAAGCACCGGGCGAAGGCGTCATAACGGGTTATGGTACCGTAGAGGGCCGGCTGGTCTATGTCTACGCGCAGGACTTTACCGTAATCGGCGGTTCTCTCGGCGAAATGCATGCAAAAAAAATCTGCAAGGTCATGGATATGGCCATGAAAATGGGTGCGCCGATAATCGGCATGAACGATTCCGGCGGCGCAAGAATTCAGGAGGGACTGGACGCACTTTCGGGATTTGGAGAAATCTTTATCCGGAACACAAAGGCGAGCGGCGTCATTCCGCAAATTTCCGTCATTATGGGGCCGTGCGCAGGCGGAGCGGTTTAC
>CABSKZ010000114.1 GCA_902478395.1 uncultured Eubacteriales bacterium
GGTAAAATGAATCCAGATAAATTGATTGCTGTTCAAGTTTTCCATCTCGCTGTGTTTGATAGAAACAGATTGAATCTTTATATATTTTTTCCTCAAAAAACCCCGAAAGAAATTCAGCTATTTTCCCTTTGTGATTTAAGTTAGCGAAAAGCACAATATAAAACATAGACGGAGGGGTTAGGATGAAAAGAATTCTAATGGTTTTACTGAGCGTACTTATGGTGGTTGGGATGACTTCCTGCGAGAATGACCACGGCCTGAACCCGCATAAGCCTGTCACGCTGTCGGTTTGGCATAACTATGGGGGACAGATGAAGGAGGCCATGCAGGATATGATAGACGAATTCAACGAGACCATTGGCGAGAAAAAAGGTATCATATTAAATGTCACTTCGATTACGACTTCGGCTTCCCTGCATGAAAAATTGAGTATGGCTGCAAAGGACGACCCGGGCGCACCGGAGCTGCCCGATATTACCACGGCAAACCCCAAAACGGCGGTTTTGCTGGCAGAGCGCGGGATGTTGGCAGATTTGAAGGAACAGTTTACAGAAAAGGAACTGTCTGCATATGTGCCGCGCTTTTTGGAGGAGGGGCAGCTGGGAACGGAGAGCCTGTATATTTTTCCGACAGCAAAATCAACTGAGGTACTTTTCATCAATAAAGTGATATTTGACCGGTTTGCGGCGGAGACCGGGGCATCTTACAGAGATCTTGCGACCTTTGAGGGGCTGGCTGAGACCGCACGCAAATATTACGAATGGACGGACGCGAAAACGCCGGATGTCCCAAACGATGGGAAAAAGTTTTACCATAGCGATTCCCTGTACAATTATACGCAAATCGGCTGCCGGCAGCTCGGGGCGGAATTTGTGAAAGAGAATCAATTAGACGGCAGTACGCCGGAGGCGCGCCGGGTTTGGAACAGCTTTTACGAGCAGGCGGTAAAGGGGGAGTATGCCGTGTTTGACGGGTACTCTTCAGATTTGGTGAAAACGGGAGAAATCGTCTGCTCGACCGGGTCGACGGCGGGCGTCGTGTTTTTCGATTCGGTTGTTACGTACCCTGACAATACGACAGAACCTGCGGAACTGATTACCATGCCATACCCAGTTTTTGAGGGCGGGAAAAAGATTGCCGTACAGCGCGGCGGCGGAATGGCCGTTACGAAATCGGACGATACGAAGGAATATGCCGCCAGCCTGTTTTTAAAATGGTTCACCAGCCCGGAAAACAACATACGCTTTATTTCCCAGACCGGGTATCTTCCCGTTACGAATGAGGCATACGATGAAATTATGAATAGAGAAATCAGCCAGTTGAAGGATGAACGCATTCGCGCACTGCTGGATACGGCTGTCACGATGCAGAAGGAATATGATTTTTATATTCCGCCGGTAACGGAGGACATTGACCAGCTGATAGATGAATATGGAAATGATTTCCGGCAGACAGCGGCCGAGTCGGCTGAAGAATATCGAGCGGCAGTTACGGAAGAGGGGCCAGAGGCTGCGTTTGCCAAAGTGACGGATGGCGTTTATGAAGGGTTCTTTCCGGCAGGATAGCGGGAAACAAGCGAGGGGGGACGGAAATGCGAGGAGCGGGGCTGGCCATGATAAAAGAATATGGCAATAAGCTGAATGTGGCATCCGCTTCCATGCGGATGAAGCTGTTTCTTTTTCTGATGGCGCTGGTTTTAACGATGCTGGCTGGAATTTTGATTATCCTGTCCGTATGCGGCGTCTTCCAGACGGGCATCAACGAAATACGAAGGCAGACCGCAGACGAGTGTGGGCTCTTGGCGCAGACTGTCACGGAGCAGTTGGGAAAGGTATCTGTATACGCCGAGGTGTTGTCAACCGGAATATCCAAAAGCATTGAGCAAAAGCTGGCGGAAAGGGGAGCAAAGCCTGAAGAACTGCGCAATGACTCTGTTCTGCTGGAAACAGTGATAGCCGGAGAATTTGAACGTCTGCTGTTTGAAATGGAACGGGCGGGCGGAAGCGGAGCGTTTTTCATTCTGGATGCGACCATCAATCCTTCTGTAGAGGGTGCGGAGAATTCCCGCGCGGGCCTCTACATCAAAAACATGGAACCCAATATTATAAACGCGGCTGCGCCGAACATTATTTTACTGCGCGGACCGTCCCAGGTGGGACGGGAAAATTCTGTGACGCTTCATTCCCAATGGAGAATGGAGTTTGATGTGTCCGACGCACCGTATTACAGCAATCCGCTCAAAGCGGCTTGGCAGTTCGACAAGCCGGTTTCCCGCATGTATTACTGGTCACATGCCGGCGTGCTGCCCAACACGACGGAGCCAATTTTGCTCTGTTCGATTCCGGTTATCCTGCCGGACAAAACCGTAATTGGCGTGTGTGGGTTAGAAATCAGTGAAATGCTGTTCAAACTCTCGAACGTGCCGAAAACCTCATCATTTCAGCGGATGGCGGGGATGCTGGCGCCGTATGGCGAGAATAAAATTGATGTGGGCGGTGCGCTCGTGGCGGGCCGGTACACAGACCGGACATTCGAGGAGAGCGGCACGCTCCTGACAACGGGAAACTACGGGAATGGACTGAATACATACAACCTGCTGGGAAAGAATGTTTTAGTGGGGCTGCACCAGGAGGTGAAGCTGTATCCGGAAGACACGGTATTCGGCGCAGAAAAGTGGGCCGCGGTCGTGACGGTTCCTGCCGAAGATGTTTCCTATTACCTGCGGCGGGCCAACAGGGCCATCATTTTATTGTTGACATGCCTGCTGGCGCTGGGAATCGCGGCCTCCTATCTTTTGAGCAGAAAGTACATCCTTCCGATTACGCGGAGCATCGACCGGATTAAAGCGGGGAAATATGATGAAGAGGCCAAAACAAAAATCGCTGAAATCGACGACCTGATAGAATTTCTTTCACGGCACAGGGAGGCGGGGCAGAAGGAAACGGGCAGCAGCCTGACCAACGACTTATTTGGCGAGTTCGTTGAGAACACCAAACGGTTATCCCCCGCGGAACGCGCAGTATTTAATTTATATGTCGAAGGGTACACAGCGCAGGAGATAACGAAAATCCTCTGCCTGTCCATCAATACCATCAAGACACACAATAAGCGGATTTACATGAAATTGAACGTCGCGTCGAGAAAAGAGCTGCTTGTCTATGTCAATATGCTCAAACAGGCCGGACAGGACTTGAAATGACCGTTTATTACCAAGTTTTAAGAATTTTCTGGTTGACAGACTTCCATTGTTTTGTTATAATGTCTCTTACACCTTGCAGATGCGGTGTGAAGTCCCATTTTTTGTTGCTTGTCGGAGGATATATTGGGAAATATATTGGAGAAGAGAGCTTACCACTCTTTTCTCTTTTTTTAACCCTGTGGGGTAATTTTTGTGGTGAGAAACCAGGTAGTATGCGAAAGCAGTGCAATGGCTTTGCAGCAGGGAACTTCCCGCGTTTGCGGGTTTTAGAAATATAACAAATAACAGAGGGAGGGGCAGAAATGAAGCTCATTTTGAAACACTTAAAACATTACAAATTGCTGGTATTTTTCAATATTATATCCGTTTTCGGGTTTGCACTGGTGGAATTGGGCATCCCAACGGTTATGGCAAACATTATCGACGTAGGTATTGCGAACCGGGATGTCGGCTACATACAGGCTATGGGGCTTGTCATTCTCGTGATTTCCATTATCGGGACCTGCGGTACGGTTGCGCTCGGCTATTGCTCGTCCAAAATTTCTGCCAATATGACGCGGGACCTTCGGAATGATATCTTTATCAAAACGCAGGACTTCTCCCACGCGGAATACAATAAATTCGGCGTATCCTCGCTGATAACGCGGACGACCAACGACGTATTTCAGCTGCAGCAGTTTTTAAATGTACTGCTGCGGACCGCGCTGCTGACCCCGGTAATGTTTATTATCAGCATCGTCATGGTCGTGCGGACTAGTGTGCAGTTGTCGCTGGTGCTCGCTTGCACGCTTCCAGTTATTGTGGCGGGTGTCATCATCGTTGCGAAAATTTCGGAGCCGATGAGCGAAAAGCAGCAAAGCGGACTGGACAAAATGAACCGGATTTCACGGGAAAATTTGACGGGAATCCGGGTTATCCGCGCATTTCGGAACGACTCCCACGAGGCGGAGCGCTTTGCGGAGACCAACGAGGCCTATGCAGCGGTATCTAAGCGGTTGTTCAAGCTGATGTCCTCCACGCAGCCAGTGTTTTTCCTGCTGCTCAACGTAGCGATCCTGATTATTTTCTGGTTTTCCAGCCAGAAAATCAATCTTGGGGAAATGCAGGTAGGACAGCTCGTTGCGTTTATGGAATACATGTTCCATGCGATGTTTTCTCTGATGCTGTTTTCGATTGTATTCATTATGTATCCGCGTGCGGCGGTTTCTGCGCACCGGATTTCCGAAGTGCTGGCGGAGGAGCCGGCTATTCGGGCCCCTAAAAACGGTGTGGCAGAAACGAAGGAACACGGCAGCGTCGCATTTGAAAATGTGTCATTTTCCTATCCGGACGGGGAAGAGGCGGTTTTGAAAAACATATCCTTCACCGCTAAAGCTGGAGAAACGGTTGCCTTCATTGGCAGTACAGGAAGCGGAAAAAGCACGCTGGTAAACCTCATTCCACGTTTTTATGACGTGACGGCGGGCGCAATAAAAATTGACGGTGTGGACATCAGGGAATATGACCTGGATGCGCTGCGGGCGAAAATCGGGTTTATCCCGCAGAAGGCACTGCTGTTTACAGGAAGCATCGCCAGCAACATCCGGTTCGGAAAGGACGATGCCAGCGAGAATGAGCTGATCTATTCGGCCGAGGTCTCGCAGGCGCTGGAATTCATTTCGCGCAAGCCGAAACAGTTTGAAGAACCAATCGCGGAGGGCGGGACCAATGTGTCCGGCGGGCAGAAACAGCGGCTCTCCATTGCGCGCGCCGTAGTGCGCAAACCCGAAATCTATGTGTTTGACGACAGCTTTTCCGCACTTGATTTTAAAACAGATGCCGCCCTGCGCGCCCGGCTGAAACAGGAAACCAAGGATGCCGCCGTGCTGGTTGTGGCACAGAGAATCAGCTCGATTTTGGAGGCTGACCAGATTATTGTGTTAAACGAAGGCGAGGTTGTCGGGCACGGCACACACAAAGAGCTTTTGAAAAACTGCCCGATTTATTATGAAATCGCCGCCTCCCAGCTGACAAAGGAGGAATTGGAAATATGAAAAAGGTAACAGAAGCCGAACAGCTCAGGCTAATGAAAAAATATAAGTCCGCGGGAAAAATTCTGGTGTTTTTAAAGCCCTATTGGCTGGCGCTGATTTTGGGTGTGCTGTTTACCGTCGTGTCCTGTGTGGCAAACGCGGTTGCCCCGATGACGGAAGGGTTGATTACGACCCGGCTTGTAAAAGACGCGGCGGATATTGCCGGCGGTGTGCCGGGGGCTGGGGTCGACTTTGGCTATATTTTGACGGTCATGGCTGTGCTGGCCTGCATCTATCTGTCAAACTCAGGTTTTTTATGCGCGGCAAACTTCATGATTACCAACGCGATTCAGAATAGCATGAAGGACCTGCGCAACGCGGTGGAAAATAAAATCCGCCGCCTTCCGGTCAGCTATTTTGATTCCAACAGCTTCGGAAATGTCCTGAGCCGGATAACGAACGATGTGGATACGGTATCCAATGCGCTTCAGCAGGGGTTGATACAGGTTATTAATGCGGTTCTGCTGCTCACCTTCGCTATCACGATGATGTTCACCATCAACTTTGTGATGGCAGTGGTAGCGCTGCTGATTATTCCCGCCAGTTTTCTGATTTCCCGGTTCATCGTCCATAAGTCACAGCGCTTGTTCGACGGTCAGCAGAACGCGTTGGGCGCTCTGAACGGCACGGTGCAGGAAATGTACACAGGATTCAGCGAAATTAAATTATATGGCAAACAAAAGGACGCAGTGCATGAGTTTAAAGAGGCGAATGAAAAACTGCGGGCGTTCGGGTTCCGCGCGCAGTTCATCTCATCTCTGCTGTCGCCGCTCATTTCTTTCGTTACGTATCTCGGCATTGGAGCGATTGCTGTTATCGGCCCGATATATGCAATTCGTGGTGTCATAACCGTCGGAAACCTGCAGGCGTTTGTGCGGTATATCTGGCAGGTTAACCAGCCTCTTTCGCAGGTGTCTCAGCTCTCAGCAGCGGCGCAGTCGGCATATTCCGCCCTGCGGCGTATTTTCGAGTTTATGGAGGAAGAAGAGGAGGTTCCAGAGGCGGAACATCCGGTCAGATTGGAAACGCTGCGCGGAGACGTGACCTTCGATCACGTCCGGTTCGGTTACAGTGATGACAAAATTTTAATTGAGGATTTATCTGCGGAGGTAAAAAGCGGACAGATGGTGGCAATTGTTGGGCCGACAGGTGCAGGAAAAACCACGCTGATTAACCTGCTGATGCGGTTCTATGACGTGAAGGGCGGGGCCATCCGGATTGATGGGGTGGACATCCGCCAGATGCGGCGGGAGGACCTGCGCTCTCTGTTCGGAATGGTATTGCAGGACACATGGCTGTTTCAGGGCAGTATCCGCGACAATATCGCATATGGGCGGTTCGGTGCGACAGACGAAGAAATCGTTGCGGCTGCGAAAACAGCGAATGTGCATCATTTTATCAAAACGTTGCCGGATGGCTACAGAATGCAGCTGAATGAGGAGACCTCCAATATCTCGCAGGGAGAAAAACAGCTGCTCACCATTGCGAGGGCAATTTTGTCAGACCCGAAAATTTTAATTTTGGACGAGGCGACTAGCTCGGTAGACACGCGTCTGGAAATGCTTCTGCAAAACGCTATGAAAAATGTGATGAAGGGGAGAACCAGCTTCGTCATTGCACATAGGCTGTCCACCATTCGGAGTGCGGACCTAATTCTGGTCGTGGACCAGGGCAGCATCGTCGAGCAGGGGACACATGAAGAACTGATTGCAAAAGGCGGGTTTTATGAAAAACTCTATAACAGCCAGTTTGCGAGCAAGACGGCAGGTACCATTCTGCCAGAAGCATAAGGAGGAAAGGCCAAGCCCTTTCACATAAAGACAGAAAGCCACATGCCGGTTATATGGCATTGTGGCTTTCTGTCTTTTCAAGGTTGGAAATCGGCGTCTTGTGTTAATTGTCCCGTTCTGAATGTGGAGTCGCCAGTTATAATGCGGCCGGAAATAAAAGCCGGCGGCTGTTTTGAATGGAGTAGGACGGCGCCAATGTCTGAAAAATGGAAAATGCGGCCGGGAATATATTGTTCCGGTGGTGAAACCTTTCATGTTTTTAGTTGACGCCAGTCGGAACAGTGGTGTTTGCCGCTGGTCTATAAGCCGGATACTGTTGCAAAGCGGCGGAAGGCACTGAAAAATGCAGAGGTTTTGATATCTGGCCGGAGCAGCCAAATAAGCAGGAGAATGCGGACAGTGCCGTACATAACATGAAAAGGGTTAGAAAAGGATAGCCCCGCGGAGACGGGGAAGGTCTGCCTGTACGGTAAAGACGGACGGCATGCCGAAACTTGCGGAGCAGCTGTTTTTCTGTCCAACCGCCGCCTGTAGAATCGGGTCCGTGAATTTTAGAGGCATATTGACCGACGAAGTCAGGAGGCAGGATGCCAAGCCGCCTGATTTCCTCCTCCGTTTCGATATGCAGCTGTTTTAAAACACAGGAGGGCGCCAAAACCTCACAAGCGAACAAATCCGCCTCCAATTCCTGCCGTTTTTCGAGCCGGTTATCCGGTGATTTGCCCAACACGCCTCCGTCGAAAGAATGTTGCATGGCGATATGGCCCAGCTCGTGCAGGATCACGAACAGCTTCAAATCCGATGGGAGCTCGTCCCGATAAAAAATGAAATATTCCGCCTTTGTATCATGCCGCAGCACATAGGTCAGGCCGAGTTTTGCCTCTGCATATTCCGTGATGTCAAGCTCCTGTAACAGCGCAGGATACTCCTGGTAAGAATAAATCCGGCAGCCGTTTTTCCGCGCGGTGATAAGTATGTCCTCAACAGTCAGCTTAAAGCCAAATATGCCATTTTTCAAAGCAAATTCCCAGGCAAGGGTTTCAATTTTCATTTTTAATCATCCTTTTCTGTTTTGTTTGTAAGCCAAAAAAAGAAAAGGAATACCGTTTATC
>CABSKZ010000115.1 GCA_902478395.1 uncultured Eubacteriales bacterium
ACGAGATCTAGTACGGTCTCGTGGGCTCGGAGATGTGTATAAGAGACAGGCATCGTCCCGTGTCCGGCCCAGAATTTCAAATTCGGTATAGCCTTTGACGTGGAGAATGTGGCTGTGGCCGCCGGAGGCAACCAGGCAGACAAACGGAGGCTTAAGCTCCGGGTGCGAGATATAATTGGCCGCAATGTGCCCATGGATATGGTTTACGGCAACAAGCGGAAGCTGTTTCGCCGCCGCAATGGCCTTCGCGCTCGATACGCCGACCAGCAGCGCACCAACCAGCCCCGGGCCGTAGGTCACCGCAATGGCGGAAAGGTCATCGAACCGTTTTCCGGCAGATGTGAGTGCCTCTTCGATAACCCCGGAAATGTTCAGCACATGGTTTCGCGAAGCAATTTCCGGCACGACACCGCCATATTTTTTATGAATATCTATCTGAGACGAGATAATGTTGGAAAGAACCTTCCTTCCATCCGCTACCACTGCGGCCGCAGTTTCATCACAGGAAGATTCTATTCCCAGTATCAAATGTTCCAAGTACAGGACCTCGCTTTAATTCAGGAAGCGCGTCATAATATACGCGTCCTCCTTGTTCTCATAGTAGTTTTTCCGCAGGCCCGCCTGCTCAAACCCGAATTTCCGGTATAAGCGAAGCGCCGGTTCGTTTGAGACACGAACCTCAAGCGTCAGCAGGACGAGCCGCAGTTCTTTAGCTATCGAAAAAAAATGTTGCAGCAACTGTGTTGCAAGCCCCCGTCTTTGGTACGCGGGGCTTACGGCTATATTAGAAATATGCCCTTCGTCTGCGGCCAGCCACATTCCCATATAGGCCACCGCGTGTCCGCTGTCTGTGATAACGCAATACCGCGTAAAGCGGTTAGTTAACTCGCTTATAAACATGGGTTTGCTCCAGGGGGCGTTTGGGAAGCACAATTTTTCAACTGCCAAAATGTCCTCAAGGTGGGCTTCCGTCATTTCCTCAATCAGCATCGTATCACATTCCCTCCGGCTGCCTTGGTAATACGGTTGCGGATGGCTGGTTCAATTCCACAGCTGCCGAACGGCATCTCCGCAAGGATGATTTCCATGCCACGCGCGTCAAATTCACGCAGCGCACCGAACAAATTCTGCGCGTACAGTTCAGGCGTTACGCCGCCGTCAATCAAAAAGTCTGCATCATATTCATGACTTCCACAGGTTAGAACGCCAGTTTTTTTCCCTTCCGCGTGGTATTGTGCCAACAGAGACGCAATGGTTTCCCGTATCCGGGTTCCTTCCACTATGGCCATCTGCGCTCTCGGAGCATAGTGCTTGTACTTCATGCCTGGGCTTTTTGGCGCGGTATCGGCTGATACCAGTCCGCGGTCATAGCAAACCTCACCCAAAAGCTGTTTTAGCTCTTCCAGCCCCACTCCGCCAGGACGCAGAATCTGCGGAATGGGAACCGTCACGTCCAGGACGGTGGATTCGAGGCCTACTGTGCAGTTTCCGCCGTCAATGATATAATCGACTTTTCCGCTTAAGTCCTCAACGACGTGCTGTGCCGTTGTTGGGCTGGGCCGGCCAGAGGTATTCGCACTGGGGGCCGCAACAGGGACGCCGCATTTGCGGAGCAATGCACGCGCCGCGGGGTGCGAAGGCATTCTGACGGCTACCGTATCCAACCCGGCGGTAACACAGCCGGGGACCACATCGCTTTTCCGCATAATCAGCGTAACCGGTCCGGGCCACAGCGCTTCCATCACCAGTTTGGCGCTTTGCGGAATCTCTGAAACAATATCCGCAAGCTGCGCGGCATCCGCTATATGGACAATCAGCGGGTTGTCGGACGGACGCCCTTTTGCAACGAAAATTTGCCTGACACTCTCCGCAGACAGGGCATTTGCGCCCAAACCGTACACCGTCTCTGTGGGAAACACCACCAGGCCGCCGTTTTTCAAACATTCTGCCGGTGCGTCGAGCAAGGCTTCGTCTATAGGAAAATCGAGATTTATTAATTTTGTAGTCACGGTCTCACCCAGATTTCTGAAAAATTCAGTGCAATCTCCCTTATTGATTGGTCATTGCAATGTAAATGATAAGAGTCCCTTCTATTATAGCATAAAATTATGAAAAATACAGTTTTTTTCGCTATTTTGTTGAATTATAGGCTAAAATAAGATAAAATAAAGAAGAAAACGCGATTTTAACCAAACAGGAGGGCGTGTATGGAAAAGAAAATTAAAAAAATCGGTGTAATGACAGGCGGCGGGGACTGCCCGGGTTTGAATGCAGTAATTCGCGCAGTGGTAAAAACAGCAACCATCAAATACGGTGTGGAAGTGGTCGGCTTCCGTTATGGTTACCGGGGGCTTTATACAAATGACGTCGTCCCGCTGACGTTGGACGCGGTGGCGGGAATCCTGCCAATCGGCGGAACAATTTTAAACAGCTCTAACAAGGACAATTTATTTATGTATCCGTTTGAGGAAGATGGCAAAACTGTGTACCGCGACGTTTCCGATGTGGGGATGGAAAACATCCGTAAAAACGAAATTGACGCGATGGTGATTATCGGCGGGGATGGAACGCTGACCTCTGGCCGGGATTTTGCCAGAAAAGGCCTGACGGTAGTGGGCGTGCCCAAAACGATTGACAACGACCTCTCCTGTACGGACTATACCTTTGGGTTTGACACGGCGGTTGGCGTCGCCGGCGAAGCACTTGACCGGTTACATACCACCGCCGCCTCCCATAACCGGATTATGGTGCTGGAGGTTATGGGCCGTTATGCAGGCTGGATTGCGCTTGCCGCTGGCATTGCGGGCGGGGCGGATGCCATTCTGATTCCGGAAATTCCATACGATATTAATAAAATCGCGAAGTCGCTGGTGGCTCGGAAGGACAAGGGAAGCAAATTTAGCCTTGTCGTCGTCGCCGAAGGCGCAAAGTCCATCACCGGCGAAATCCATGTAAGCAAAGTCATCGCAAACAGTCCGGACCCGATCCGTCTCGGCGGAATTGGTGCAAAAATCGCAGATGAACTGGAAAACCTGGTCGGCCTGGAAGCGCGGGCAACCATTTTAGGACACATCCAGCGCGGCGGAACGCCGACAGCCCATGACCGCATTCTTTCAACGCGGTACGGTGCGGCCGCAGTCGACGCGCTGATGCGCGGGGAGAGCGGTGTGATGATGGCGCTGGACGGGGACGAGATGACCAGCAAATCGCTTGAGGATGTTATTGGACAGAACAAGAATGTCGATCCCAACTGTGAATTGGTCAGGATGGCAAAAGGTATTGGCATTTCATTTGGTGATGAATAAATTCTCGGCGGTCATGGTTTTGGAGGTATTATGAAACGGTTAGCAGTTTTTTTGCTGGCGTTTTGCCTGTTTTTTCAACAGGCGTTCGCAGCAGATTTAGATAACTATGAAACAGTTCTCCCCTATCAATATGAAATCGCGTATCCTTTCGTCAATGGCATGGCGCGCGTCGCCAAAGACCTGAAGTGGGGCGTTATCGCGCCGGATGGGAAATATCTCGTACCGCTGGAATGGGATTATATCGGGGAAGAAATCGGAAACTTTACCATTATGGGCAAAAATGGGAAATATGGATTTATGAACGCGGCAGGCAAGACGGTTATCGCGCCGGATTATGAAATGGTGTATCCCTTCTCAGACGGGCTTGCCTGCGTTAAGCAAGACGGCAAGTGGGGGTATATTGACCAATCCGGCAGTATGGTGATCGTTGCGGTGTTTGATGACGCAAATCCGTTTTCTGAATCGCTGGCAGTTGTAAAAAAGGACGGAAAATATGGCTATATCAACCAGGCCGGAGAGCTGGTTGTTCCATACCAATATGATGAGGCATATGACTTCTCTGGCGGGAGGGCCTGCGTCCTTTCCGGCGGAAAATATGGCTACATAGACAGTATGGGACAGGAATTGATTACTCCGGTTTTCGACTTTGCCTGGGACTTTTCAGAGGGGCTGGCAGGTGTGCGCGAAAACGGCAAATGCGGGTTTATCAACCCAGATGGAATGTATGTAATAAAACCGGAGTGGGACAATGCGACGGTATTTTCAAATGGTCTTGCCTGCGTAGAAAAGAACGGCAAGTATGGGTTAGTTGATTCTGGCGGCGAACTGGTCATACCGGCGGAATATGACTGGATTGGGGACTGGAGCGAAGGACTATGCCCCGCTTTCAAAGACGGAAAGGCAGGCTATCTCGATGAGTCCGGCAAAATGGTGATTGCGCCGGCATGGAATACGGCTGGTCCGTTTTCCAACGGGTTGGCGCGCGTTGAGCAGAACGGCGTCTGGGGCTATATCGACAACGAAGGCGATATCGTAATTTCACCTGCCTTTTCAGACTGCGGGGATTATTCTGAAGAGCTGATGCCCGCCCTGGGGCCTGATGGAAAATGGGGTTATATCAGGCCGCTAGCGGAGAAACAGCCCACCGTACAAAACCTCATAGAAGGAAAGGACTATATTCTGCTCCAAATCGGGGAAAAGGAAATAGATGTGAATGGGAAAAAGGAAACACTGCCCGCCGCGCCCGTATTATTCGAGGGGCGCACGCTGCTCCCAATCCGCGCGGTTGTAGAGGGTATCGGCGGCACGGTGAAATGGGACGGACAGGACAAGAGCGTTGCAATTGAGCTGGGGAAGGATACCATATTGCTGAAGCTGGACGAGCAGCGCGCAAAGGTCAACTCCGTTTTTACACCGTTAGATGTCCCGCCGAAACTGATTAATGGGTCTACAATGGTCCCGGTCCGTTTTGTGACGGAGTCGCTTGGCTGCTCGGTGCAGTGGCTCCCCAAAACGCAGCAGGTGCTTGTATTTTTTTAAATAGGAATTGACTTATCAGTTTGTGCATACTATACTGGTAATGAACATATTTTTTTGGCATAAGGAGGCAGACAATGGCTATTTTAATTACGGGAGGCGCCGGCTTTATCGGGTCGCACACCTGTGTGGAACTGCTTGCGGGCGGGTTTGATATCGTGGTGATGGACAACTTTGTAAATTCAAAGCCCGAAGCGCTCAAGCGCATAAAACAAATAACAGGGAAGGATTTTCCGTTTTATGAGGCGGATTTACTGAATAAAGAGGCGGTACGCACAATTTTCCGGGAAAATAAAATCGACGCGGTCGTACACTTCGCTGGCCTGAAGGCTGTAGGCGAATCGGTTCAAAAACCAATCCTTTACTACCACAATAATTTGACGGGAACGTTGATTTTATGCGAGGTCATGGCTGAATTTGGCATGAAGAAAATTGTATTTAGTTCCTCTGCAACGGTGTATGGCAGTCCAAAATCTGTACCGATTCGTGAGGATTTTCCGCTTTCTACCACAAATCCGTATGGCAGCACCAAGCTAATGATTGAAAATATTCTGCGCGATATTTATGTGTCCGATGATTCATGGAGCATTGCGCTCCTGCGTTATTTCAACCCCATCGGCGCGCATGAAAGCGGCCTGCTGGGAGAAGAGCCAAATGGCATTCCGAATAATCTGATGCCATACATTACACAGGTCGCGTCGGGCAAACTGGAAAAGCTGCGGGTATTCGGCGACGACTACCCGACGAAGGACGGCACAGGTGTGCGCGACTATATCCATGTAGTGGATTTGGCACAGGGCCACATCAAAGCGGTAGAAAAGGTTTTGAATTCAACAGGCGTAGATGCTTATAACCTTGGCACGGGAAAGGGCTACAGCGTGCTGGACATCGTAAAAGCGTTTGAAGCCGCAAACGGTGTTCCGGTTCCGTATGAAATTACGCAGAGGCGCCCCGGAGATATTGCACAATGCTATGCGGATCCTACGAAAGCCCGCGAAATACTTGGATGGGAAGCCAAGCTGGACCTGGAGAGAATGTGCAAGGACAGCTGGCATTTTACCAAAGAAAACCCGAACGGAATGTAGATAAATAAACAAGAACCGCCTGCCGCCATTGTATAAACGAGTGACAGCAGGTGGTCCTTTCATATCCAATTCTAAAAGGCAGTAAAAAGTGCCGGCTTGCATACCACAAGCCGGCACTTTTTTTATTCTTTAATCCACTGGTCTAAATACAGGTCATTGGCAAGTGCCACCATTCTGTCTCCGATGTCCGCTTTCCAGCGGGCGATAAACGCATCAAAATCCTCAATGGTTTTTGCTCCGGAAATAACATTGAAGAACATGGCATCCATTTCCGTTTCATAGGATTTATCCAAGGCTGCCACATCGTTGCCGTTTTCATCGATCAGGTCGCCCGTTACCCTGGGATAATTTGAATATTCAATCTTTTCTTTGCTGTAAATAGCGCCCTCATTATAGTAATAAGTGTTCCGCAAATCTTTCGCAAAATCTGTTAATAATTTTTCCTGAACACGCGGCCCTGTATTGAACATGCCGTTAAACGGCCAGCCAAAACCAGCCCGGTTTCTGTCCTCGTTAGTGCCATATTCGGCTCTTACAACTGGAGTACCATTTACCATGTCATAGGTTTCACCTTCACGGCCGTATCTGGCTAAGAAATATAAGTCCGGGTCAGAGAATAGCCGTTCCCACATATTCATTACAAAATCCAATTTCTCCGGATCCTTTTCAAGCTGCTTACCAAAGCTGGTTACATAGCCGCTAAAGGGGAATCCCGCATTGACCAGCGGTTTTTTGTCAGAACCATCCAGCGTCGGGAATGGACAGACATCAAAGGTCGCTTCTGGATTTACTGCATAGCATTTGGCCATTACGCTGTCTGCGTTTCCGAACGGCGGTTTAATCCACAGCTGTTGGCTGAGTGCAATGTACTGCGCCACAAATGTATTTCCGTTAATAAACTCAGACTCCCAAATGGTGTTGTCTTTCAGCATGGTGGCCATCTCAGGATTGACATAACCCTTTTGATACCATTCGCGGAATTTAAGCAGCGCGTCACGCATACCCGGTTCAAAATCCGGATACTGTAAGTACGGTCCGTTCGGTCCATCCTCATGCAGTGTCCATTGACTGCGGACGATTCCATACGCCGTCAGCCACATGTAGAATGCACCAATCGGGCCGCCACGCATCGCGGTTACAGGATATTTCGACGGATTCTTCGCTTTAAACAGTTCAAACGCTTTGTCCCAGTCGCCGATCGTCTGCGGAATCCCGATTCCCAAATCCTCCAAAATATCTGTTCTGATGACAAGGGAATAAGGAAGTACCGTTGTGCTTCCGTTATGAAATGCTTTTATCTTGCCGTCAACCGACCACCGGTCAAACATCGTCTGCGGCGTAACGCCTGCAAACTCACAGGTATTAAGAAAATCTGAATATATTTCTGGGCAATTCTTTTTGATCAAATCCTCGGTCAATGTTGCGGCCGCTTTATACGTGGTCAGATTATTTGACCCGTAAATATCCGGAATATCGCCCGACGTTATGAGCAGATTCAGCTTGCTTTGATAATCGTTGTCCGGCACAGCGGAAACATTGAGCTTACAGCCCAGCTTCTCCTGAATCTCCTGCATAATGGAAGATTCGGGATCCGGAGATACTCTCATTGTGAATACGTTAACGGTGTATTCCTTGTTGCTTGCACTGTCTTCGGATTTTGAACAGCCTGCGGCGCCGAACACGGTAACCGCTGCCAGCAAAAGGCATAGCAGTTTTTTCATAATTCGTTCCTCCTGTTAATTTTATTTTAAAATAATTACCTTTTAGATTATCCCTTGACCGACCCTACCATAATCCCCTTGACGAAATATTTTTGCAGGAATGGGTAGGTGACCAGCACCGGCAGTGTAACCGCCATCAGGGTAGCGGCCTGCAGAGATTCGCGCGTGTACAAACGGCCGGTTGCAATTTCTTCCTGTGCCGAAAAAATGTCAGAGGAATTTGTTGCCTCCTGTAATGTCTGGCGCAGTACCATCTGAAGAATTTTGATTTTGCCGTCATTAATGTAAATCAGTGCATCAAACCACGCATTCCACGACCCCACAATCGTCCACAGCGCAACGGTTGCAATAATTGGCATAGAAAGGGGCAGGACAATGCGGAAAAACACCGTAACATCGTTTGCTCCATCAATATAAGCCGCTTCCTCAAGTTCCACTGGCAGGGAAGTAAAGAAGTTTCGTATAATGATGATATTATACGCGCTGCACATCCCCGGCA
>CABSKZ010000116.1 GCA_902478395.1 uncultured Eubacteriales bacterium
AGGGACGACCACCCGGTTATTTTCAAACGTTCTCACAACCGTATGGCGGAGGGTGATATCCTCCACGACACCATCGATGTTTTTTTCCACCAGCTTGATGCGGTCCCCAAGCCCGAATGGCTTGAAGATAGAGATGAACATGCCGCTGACGAGGTTTGCCATTGCTTCCTGGGCCGCAAAACCGAGAATGACCACTAGGATACCGGACCCTGCAAGCAGGCTGACCACAAACTGCTGCATCGGCGCGAACTGGAACAGCACACAGCAGATTGCCAGGATATAAACCACGCCTTTTAAAATCCGCTTGCCGAACACAACCTGTGTCGCGTCCACCCGGCCTTTTTTCAAAAGCAGCTTGAACAGCTTGTTGATGACCTTCATCAGAATCAGGGTTGCTAAAAGAATAGCCGCGATGGTCACCAAGCTGGGGACAAGGCCCTCTGGCAATAGTTTTTTGACTGCTTCATTCAATGCTTCCATTGCACTCTCTCCTATTTCAAAAAACGCCGCAGGATGTATGAATTTGCTTCCTGCTCCAACGTATCGTCCAGTTCCGGAAGAGGGATTTCCCTGCCGTATTTCCGCCTGAGCGCGCGGCGCAGAAGCTCGTCCGCCAGCTTCGGATTCTTTGGCAGGAGTGGGCCATGCAGATAGGTGCCAAGCAGATTTTTATACGTAACCCCCTCCGCACCGTCCTCCCCATTGTTGCCGTATCCGTACCGTACCCTGCCAAATGGCGTGTGGGAACCGATATGCGTCCGGCCGCCATGGTTTTCAAAGCCTGCGATTTGGACGGTTTCACCCGTCCATTCCGTTTCTAAAACCACATTTCCAATCAGGCGGGTGTCGCCTGCTTCGGTGTAGATATCCAGCAGCTCCAGCCCGGGAATCGTCTCATTTTTCAGTTTGTAGTAGCCTCCCAGAAGCTGATAACCCCCGCAGACTGCAACCAGGACCCCATCGTTCTCCACATAGTCCACGAAGGCCTGTCTGCAAGCGCGCAGTTTTTCACAGACCAACAGCTGTTCCCGGTCGGAACCGCCGCCGAGAAAGACAATATCGAACTGGGAAAGGCTGACCGCATCATCCTTCTCAACCTCCACGACCTGCGCCCCCATCCCGCGCCATTTCAGGCGGTTTGCAAGCGCAAGGATATTTCCGCGGTCGCCGTACAGGTTCAGCAAATCTGGGAACAGGTGGCCTATGGTAAGCGAATATTCCGCCATTATCCCACCCCTCTTTCCAGCTCTTTTAGGATATCCTGCATTTTAAATACTGCCGTGTAGTTCACCAGCGCATAACAAACCTCGCCGCCGGACAGCACCGCCGCTTCCGCCGCCTGCTTCAAATCATGCACCTTTGTGACGCGTTTTCCACTGATTCCCGCATATTTCATGCGGACGGCCAAATCGTCCACCCGGATGCCGGACAAAATAAAGTTTTGAATATTGATATCCGCGAGGCGTTCAAAATCCACATCCCAAATCCAGGAAATGTCCTTGCCGTCCTGTGCGTTGTCGTTGATGACAATCAATAAATCCTTTGGGGCGGCGTCCTTTGCCACAGCGGATATAGCCTGGTTAAAGCCCGCCGGATTCTTGGAAAGATTCAGAACCACTTTTTTCCCGATTTGGAACTCTTCCATACGGCCAATCTGCGGCTTATACGCATCCAGTACCGCGCGGTAATCCGGTATGTCGCCAACTGCGAGTGCGGCGGCGGCATAGGAAAGGACAATGTTATAGATATTGTAAAAACCCCTGTAATTCACATCGAACGGAATTGTTTTTTGCTTATATTCCAGGTCAAACCGCATGCCGTCCGTCAAGTCCACATGGCAGACGCGAAAATCCAGCGGTTTACGCGCAAACCCGCAGGATGGGCAGTAAAATTTGCCGAGCTGGCTGTAATGGTAATATGCATATTCCAGCTTTGCGCCGCACATGACGCAGAAACGGCCCTCCTTCGTTTCATTCAGGCTCACACCCACGTCCTCGTCTACACCCATATACCAGCATTTGCGCCGCGTGTTTTCCCCAAACTGCGCAACCAGCGGGTCGTCCCCGTTTAACACCAGCGCTGTTTCCGGACTCATTTCCAATGCCCGCTTCAAATAATCCACCGTGATGTCGATTTCCCCATACCGGTCAAGCTGGTCGCGGAACAGGTTTGTAATGACCATTTTATCCGGCTTCAAATTGGCAAATACCTTCACACAGGAGGCCTCGTCCACCTCGATGCAGGCATAATCCGCCTTGCATCTCCCAAAGATGTCCGCATAGCTGGCAAAGGCACAGCAAACGCCATAGAGCATGTTCGCGCCGATATTGTTACAAACGACGCTGTAACCGCACGACTGCAAAAACGAAAACAACAAATTGTTCGTCGTTGTTTTTCCGTTCGTCCCACATACCACAATGATTTCTTTTTTCACCTGCGCGGCTAAATCCTTCAGCGTGTCCGGATACAGCCTGAGCGCAAGCTGCCCCGGAAAAGAAGAACCCTTTTTACCCGCCAGCCTGCTTGCCCAAATCCCCAGCTTGCAGGCGGCAACCGCTATCATCAGACGAATTCTTTTCATTTCAGCCTCCGTAAACAAAATTCCTTTTTATTATACACCAATCGGGATAGAAAGAAAAGATATTTTTTTCACAAAAGCACTTTTGAAACTGCCTGTTTTGTAGTATAATAACCTAAAAAGGTTTTATTGAACGCGCCACTCAAATTCCAAATGCGTTCGCTTTTAAGAACATGGAAGCATTATTCAGCAAGCGTCAGGCCGCTTACTAACGGTGCCGCTGCACAATTTTTTGACGCATCACCGAACAAAATATGGAGGGACTGCAATGGGTATTCAGCTAAACAACGGAAAATATGCACTCAACTTGCAAAAACTGACCTTTGGCGCAGGAAATTTTGACAATTTAGACCGTACAGAGGACTATTTCCATCTCCTCGACATTTATTACAACGATTTTGTCGGAAGAAGTTTTGACACTGCACGGATTTACGGCGAAGGTATCAGCGAACAGGTTTTAGGAAAGTGGATAAGGGAACGCGGGATTCCGCGGGATGAGATTGTCATTACCACGAAAGGCGGCCATCCGCCGCTTGACGATATGCACAGCCACCGGCTGAATCGGGACAGCATCTGCTTCGATATGGATGCCAGCTTGGCCGCGCTCGGCCTCTCTTATGTCGATATTTATCTGCTTCACCGAGACTGCGAGGCGCTCCCGGTCGGCGGCATTATGGATGCGCTGAACGAATTGGTTAAAGCCGGAAAGACAAGGTTCATCGGGGTTTCCAATTGGTCCACCGCACGCATAGCGGAAGCCAACCGTTACGCTGCTGATAACGGCCTTGTGCCGCTTTCCATCAGCCAGATAAATTTCAGTCTGGCCCGGACGACGCCGGAACAGTTGCAGGACGATACGCTGGTGTGCATGAATGAAGAAAACTACAAATGGTATTTGGAAAACCATTTTCCTGTTATGGCATTTTCCTCCCAGGCAAAGGGCTTTTTCTCCAAGCTGATTGCAAACGAAGGCGCTACGCCAAAAATACAACAGCGGTTTGTGACAGAGGAAAATCTGAAACGGCTCGAACGCGTAAAAGCTTTATCAGAAAAATTGAAGGTCTCACCTGCGGCTGCCGCACTTGCTTATCTTACCTGTAATCCGGTTCAGACAAGTGCCGTATTCTCCTGCCGCACCGAAGAACAGCTCCGCGACACCATGAGCGCAAAGGGTGTTACGCTGGATGGAGAAACCGTCCGGCTTCTGGAAGGATAGCACGGCGGGTTTTAACTGATAAACGGCGGACGCCCCGCAGGACGTCCGCCGTCTGTTACAGCAATTCTTCTATTTCAACTTCAAGCCGTTCCGGCGGGCAGGGAGGCGCAAACCGTTCCATAACGATTCCTTTCCTGTCAACTAGAAATTTGGTAAAATTCCAGGTGATGTCCTCCCCTTCAGTTGTCTGGCCAAGCTCCTCCAGCTTTTTGCGAAAGGCAGGCATACCCGGATCCGGCTTTTCCTGCGGCCTTGCCTCCGTCAAATAGGCATACAAAGGCGCGGCGTTTGGTCCATTCACTTCTATTTTCGCAAAAGTTGTGAATGTCGTATGGTATTTTGTCTGGCAAAAGGAGGCAATTTCTTCATTTGTACCAGGTGCCTGCTGTAAAAACTGATTACAGGGAAAATCGAGAATTTCAAAATCACGGCTTTTATATTTCTGGTACAGTTCCTCCAACTCTTTATATTGAGGCGTGAACCCGCATTCGGTCGCCGTATTGACAATCAGCAGTACTTTGCCCTCATAGGCCCGCAGGGATTGCTTCGTCCCATCCACTTTCGTTACCTCAAAATCATATAGCATATTCTTCCTCCCGGATGTTTTTTATTAGCTTCCCCACTTGGTTTTCAATTATTCTTGTTTCCTGTTTTTATATGAAATACACCTCGTCTGATACAAGACCAAAACCTGTGAAGTACCGGGCCAAAGAAGGGCGTCTGCAATCGCCAAAGCTATTTGCAGGCGCCTATGATTTCTCCGCATTTATTCTGATTTATCCGCTTCCGGCAGAAAACCCATCAAAGATGAGATGGACGCGGAGGCCGAAAGCAATTCTTTTCCGCAGGCCTGGTACAGCGAATTGGCCTCCTGTTCCACCGTACTGAAAGAGCAACCGATGGCGCCGACGACCGTCTGTGTGAAATTAAAAATCGGAGCGGCAATGCACACAATTCCCCGTCCGTATTCTTCGTTGTCTATTGCGAAGCCCTGGCTCCTGACTTTATCCAGTTCAGCCGCCAGCAACTCCGGAGCGGTAATTGTATGCTCCGTATATTGTTTCAGGTCCAACTGCCAGAACTCCTTCTGAAATTCCGCCGATTCCCAGGCGAGCAATACTTTACCCGGTGCCGTGCAGTGCAGTGGATAGCTTCTGCCGACCGCCCCTGCTACCTTGACCGGCTTAATAGAATCCAGATGTTGCAGATATAGAACCTCTCGGTTTCTGCGGACTCCAAGATAAGTGCTTTCCCCAAACTTCTCCCAAAGGTGCTGCAAATAGGGCGCGGCTGCCACGCTAAGCGGCATCCGCTCCACCGCTCTGCTTGTAATTTGAAAAGGCAGCAGGGATAGCCTGTATTTGGCTCCTTCGCCGCAGAATACCCACCCTTCTTCCTCTAAAGACTGTAAGATTCTGAATACCATGTTTTTATTTAAACCCATTTTCCGGCTAATTTCTGAAACGCCGATGGCCTGTGGTTCTTCTGCCAATACTCTGATTAGCCGGACCGCATGCCCCACTGCCGGCGCAAAATTCGACATTCCCTTCTCCTCCTTCTGTGTGCTTATGCCTTTCCGACCGGCACATTGGTGTTTTTGGCTATCATGTCAATCCATTCCCCGACCTGGCTGTCTTCCACAAAGCCGATATCGGGCAAATCATATGTCTTGCCAATCTGCATGCTTTTCGCGGCGCCCAACGGATGATACGGCTCAATTTGAATTTCGGATATGGAGGTAAACCGGTTAGCCGTCTCCGCGATTCCCTTGAAATGCTCCTCCCTGTCATTACAGCCCGGTATAATGGGGCAACGGAGAACAATATTGGTTTTCAACGCATCCAGCAGCGACAGATTCCGCAAAATCTTCTCATTGGAAACGCCGGTGAATTTCCGGTGCCGTTCCGGAGAAGTTTCTTTATAGTCAAACAGGAACAGGTCAGTGACCCGCGCAATTTGCCGGACTTTCTCCTGCTTCGCGTACCCGCTGGTTTCCATACAGGTGTGCAGGCCTTTTTTCTTTGCCGTCTGAAAAAGTTCGTTCACAAAATCAAATTGCAGCATTGGTTCCCCGCCGGAAACGGTCAGCCCTCCTCCGGATTCATCATAGAATACCTTATCCTTCATGACTTCATCCATGACCTCGGACACAGAGGCTTCTTTTCCAATCTGTTCCAGCGCACCGCACCGGCCAGTCAAACATTGCCCGCATTTTATACAGCCGGCCCGTTCAAACAGGTGCATACCATCTTCTATGCGGTGACAGCCGTTCGGACAAACCGCGGCACACTGGCCGCAGGCATAGCATTTTTCCGGATAGAACGCAATTTCGGGAAACGCGGCTTTCGATTCCGGATTATGGCACCAGAGGCAATTCAGCGGACACCCCTTGAGAAAAACGGTTGTCCGTATGCCCGGCCCATCATTAATACAGAATTTTTGAATATGAAAGATATTTCCTTTTTTCATTTTCTTTCCCCATTCCTAATTGGATGCCCGTTCTATCAGAGCCTGCTGCAGGACGTCATCGAGCCGGATAAACTGTGCACTGTAGCCGCTGACGCGAATGAGCAAATCTTCATGCTGTTCGGGATGCGCCTGTGCTTCTCTCAAAAGGTCCGCGTCCGCAACATTGATTTGGAGATGGAACCCGCCTTTTGAAAAATACCCTTTTATAAGTGATTTTAAAACCTCCGTTCCCTTCTCTCCTTCAACCGCCGTTTTTGGAAGGCACAGGCCGACAGGATTTCCGCACGCACACCAGTCATTTGCAATGCAGGAAGCGGCGTTCAGGACAGATGTGACTGTTTTCCCGCTGCAAAAATCAGAGGCGGCGATGCCATACGACAGCCGTTCTCCATGTAATCTTCCGTCAGGTGTGGCGGGAATTTCCTTGCTGTAAACATCTTGCAGGAAATAGAACAGGCCCGGATAGGCAATGACCGACTCATCGAATCGGTTGCAAATAACCGTTTCGGCAATCAACTGGGACAGTTCTGCGGCAAGCCGGTTTGTAAACGCGCTGTCGGTTCCATATTTTCCCGGAAGCCTCTTGCAGCGTTCAGCAAGGAGCCGGTCTGGGAAATTTTGCTTCACCTGTTGCACAAAAGCGGAATATCCGATTGCTTTTTCATCAAACACAAGCGTTTTGACTACATATAAACTATCCACCAACGTTCCCAGGCCAAGCACATTCACTCCGAACATCGTATAGTCTGTGCCGCCCATTTCCGCTGCCAAGCCTGTTTCGAGGCATCTCCGGAAGCAGATACTCTCAAATGGTGAGACCATGTTCGTTCTGATGAAAATCCATCGTTTCCGGTACGTTTCCAGATAATGCTGCCGATATTTTGTTACGAAATAGTCTTGAAACCCTCGATAAAATATCTCGAAGCTATCTGGCTCTGGGCTCTCAAACAGATAGTTCAACAAAACCTCGTGCAGCAACAAGGAATCCGCCACAGTCAGTCCCAACGCATTACCGCTTGGATTCGCCTCATAACAGCCGACAATCGCATAATTTTCCGCATCGCTGCGCGGGAGCCCAAGTTTTAACAGGGATTTTATTACCACATCATCGTGAAATATGGCCGGCATTCCCAAGCCGCTTTTTATTACATGAATGGTTTTCTGCCAGAAGACCTCTGATGATTCCGGTCCGATTCGAATCGACAGGGACGGCTGGCGGACACAGAGTTCCGCTGTTACGTCCAAGCACAGCAGGGACAACGCATTTTCCACGTTTCCTCCCACCGTTAAATTCTGCGATTCATCTCCTTCACAGGTTTTCAGCCAGAAGCAGCGCAAAAGCTCCTTTGCTTGTTCCGCATTTAATACTCCGCCAGCTAAATCCCTCTGGTAAAAGGGATATAAATATTGATCGAACCGCCCAAAGGAAACAGCGGCGTTCATTCCTTCGGCATGAAGAAACACATGGATAAACCAGACAAGCTGAACGGCCTGCCAAAAGGTTTGCGGAGGCTTCTCACTAAGCAAGCGGCAATTTTCGGCAATCAGACGTAAAATTTCTTTTTGTGCTGTGTCTGCCTCCTTCCGAGACAATTCCACTGCTTTATCAGCATAACGGCGGATAAATGTGGAAAAGGCGTTTACCGCCAGCAAAAAGGGCTGTTTATTTTCAGATTGTATTACCTCGATTTTCGTTTTGATTCCCTGAATTCCAATTTGCAAAAACAGTTCGTAATCTACAATCACGTGCCCGAGGTTTCCATGGAAGCCTTCGGCTCTAATCGGCCTCCCCTGCCAAAACCGCATGGAACCAACCAAAAGCTCATCCCGGTAGACAATAATAG
>CABSKZ010000117.1 GCA_902478395.1 uncultured Eubacteriales bacterium
GCATATTGCCGCGCTCAGCTTTTTCTTTCTGGAATTTTTTCTGTCCAAATAGCTTAGCACCTAATATTCCTCCCCCTAGTCCGCTTTCACAATAAATTTATTCTGCAAAATGGTAATGATTAGTATGATGAGGAACAGGAAAACCCCCATTGCCGAGGCATACCCGTAATTGCCGTGTGTGAACGCCGTCTGGTACATATAAAGCCCAGGGACCATCGTGCCGTATTGCCCCTGTGTCAGCACCATGTGCATATCATAGGCTTGAATGCCGCTGATCATCCCCATGATGGAAAGAATCTTCATCTGCGGGATAACGAGCGGAAGGTCTATCTTCCAGAACTTCACAAACGCGTTCGCTCCGTCCAAATCGGCCGATTCGCCAAGCGACCGGTCGATTCCCTGGAATCCCGCAAGCAGAATTAAAAACGCGAATCCGCCGACCCACGGAAAACCTGTGAAAATGATAGACGCCAAAGCCGTATGGGTGTTGCCCAGCCAGACCGTCGCCAGATTTTCAAGCCCGATTCCCCGGAGGATGGTGTTCAGCAATCCATCGTTATATTCGTAGAAAAATTTCCAGAACATCGTGCCTACCATTGCCGGAATCATCATTGGGATAACAAACGCCTTCTGAAAAAACCTTCCGCTTCTTTTGTTGCCCAGCTTATACACCAGGTATGTCGCAACCAGATTAATTACAAAGGTGGTGATAAATCCCGCCAGAATGACAATTCCCAGGTTTAAAAACGAACGCCAGAACTCCGCGTCCTGAAATAGGGTGATATAATTGTCAAAACCGTTAAAGGTGGGATTAAAATAGTTCTTTTTTTTCCAGTTAAAAAATGATTTCAGGATGCCGTCTATTGCAGGATAGAGCCGGAACACCGCAAGCAGCGCAACGGTCGGGAGAATCCCCAGATAGCACCACCTTGCCCGGAATATTCTTTTAAACAAATTCACTTTTTTCTTGCCCGTTATGCATTCAATATTTCCTTGCAATTTTAATCCCACCTTTTTCATACAATGAAAATTATTTCGTATACCTGATAATATTGATATTCATGCTCCACTGCTGGCGCAGCACTACGAAATCGCCCTCGCGGAGCGCGCTGTAATTGAGCGGCGTCACTTTTTGTCGCGACATATCAACATCGAGCGCAATTTTTGATTCATGCACATACCAAGTCTGCCAAACGTCAAAGTTTGGTCCGGTATAGAGCTGAATAAACTCAGGCGTCACCTTTTTGATAACGCCGGTCATCACCCGCAAATCAGATGATTCGTTTCCATAAGCCGGCATATCGCCCAATGTGTTAGGCACCTGGTTTTCAAGGTCTTTATAGGTAATGCCGAAATGTTCGTTTTTGCTGTCCGTGGTGAAAATCGTGTTAAATACCTCTACCTCATTGCCCGGAACTGCGAACTGCACCACGTCGCCAAATTGAAATTTCTTACCATCAATCTTCCGCCGGAAAATGTCCGACTCACTGTCCTTTGGTGTATATTCCAGCAGTTGTCCCTGCATGTTATATGCATACATTTTTGTAATTTCTTCGCCGTCCTCATCCAGCGCCTGCACCACGCGGTCCACAACGGAATAATTCGTGGCATATTCCATCTTCTTCTTTGCATCGCCACCGAAGTTGACCATAACGGGGGCGAAGCCGACTTCGTCCGAATCGTAGAACGCGACGTGATAGCTGCCGCCGCGCTCCGGCCAACTGCCCACGCTATAATTTTTATCATTATAGAACACCGCAGCGTCATCCGTCGCTGGGTCGCCCGGAACGTTAAAACATAAGGTCTGGCTGTTTGCCATCATCCGCTCGGATGATGTTCCGCCGAAGCAGCGCCCATAATCATAATAGGAACGCGTAGCTTTCGCGCCGACCTGCCGGAATGTGTTCCGCCCCAGCACCGCGCCGTCAAAGCTATCTGAAATTTCCATTGGCATTGCCGTTTCAAGAAGGACAATCTGCTTATTGTCGTTGAGTTTAAAACGTATTAGCTGCATGGATTCTTTTGTAAATTTATTGTCCTCCGGCTCTGGATACCACGGCTCATAATATTCCTCTTCTACTCTCATATTTTGCAGGTAAGCCCAGTTCCAATCTGCCTCGTTTGTCAGTTCAACCTGGATATAAACTGTGTTTTTTCCTGCCGCAAATTCAGAAAAATCGACTGGTTCGTTCGCGGCGTAACCGTCTAGGCTGGTGACAGCACTCTGCTCTCCGGCATCATCCACTGCAAAAATGTCCAGTCTTTCATCATTTCCACCGTTAAAATCCATGCTTCGCCCCGTGTAAAAGAACTTAAGCTTTTCAAACCCTGCAGGGTTGTTGCTGTCAAATTTTAACCGGATAATTCCAGTACCGCTCGGACGGAAAATCGTTTGGGTATCCGTCATTTCATTCGATTTATTTCTCACAACAAATCCGTCTGAGATTTCGACGCATTCCGTTCCCATCGTTTCCTGCGTAATCTTTGTACCTTCTGCAAGCCCTTGAAAATCTTTTTCATAAAGGGTTGCTTTTTTATGTATTAAATCGCCCTGGTTCACCGTCACCTTTTCTACCGCTTCGATGCTTTCCAGCCATGACCAGGTATCGTTTGGCCGGGTGTTGATAAACTCGATTCTGACATACAAAGAAGATTTATCTTTTGCATATTTGGTTAGGTTCACTTCGCGCTTTTCGAAATAGATATCGTTCGGGAATTCTCCCGGGACCCGCTGTGCCGTCTGCTCGTCATCGCCGACATACAGGTTCAGGTCGCAGCCCATAATCCCCCTGCCTGCCACAATCAGTTTCAGGTTCGAAAAGTTGCCCTGTGCGCTATCGAACCGGAATACGGCCTCCGAAGTGGCGTTTGGCTTGAAAATTCCCTTGTTCGGATGATTCCCGTCCATCGGCTCCACGCGCATCCCGTCCGAAATACGAATACACTGCGGCCCCATCATATCATTTGTGACCACGGTACCGGTATCATACTCCGCAAAAGACTTACTATATAGAAGCTTTTCATTCTCGTAACCGTCATAATACGGCGAAAATGTTCCGTTAATCAAGGAGGCAGGCACCCTTCCCAAATCAATGCCGCGCCGGATATAGCGTACCTTGTCCTTTAATTCTAGTATCTCAAATTTATTCTTTTCCGTAAACACTTTCATCCGAACAGTTTTGTCGACGCCTGTTCCCTCGTCTATCCCGGTCAGGAACCCGTAAATTTTGTCTGACTCCGAGTACAATTCGCAATTTGCAATATTGCCGTTCACATCGAGCATAAATATGCCGTCATCCCCAGCGGACAGCTGCTTGCCCGACGTATTCAGATACGCGGCATAGTCTGTAGACAGCTGGTAGTTCTCTCCTTCTATGACTATTTCCAGTTCAGAACTGGAATCGCCAACAGCCCCGATCATTCCTTCAAACCTTTTGGATGAGGCCTCAATGGTGAGAAATCCGTCATCCTCCTTTGCTGTGTAGAATGTGACGATATCACCGGCTTCCAGCTTTGAAAACGCGGTCTCTTCTCCGTCTTTCACGATTGCCAGCCGGTCGTGCTTATCTGCGTCCAGGAACGAAAAGGAAGATGCCATTTTTCCATTTATATCTACTTCATAGTCAAAAAACAGCGTCTTGTTGTCATCGAACACTTTTTCCACAGAGACTGTCGTACCCTTTTTCACAAAAACGATATCATAAATCCCATCGCCTGTATTGTCCAGATATGTATAAACCGAAGCCGGATTTTCAAATTCTTCCCGGGACAGCTGGGAATATTCCGTGTACCTGCCATTGTAAATGACAGCCGGGTTATTGACTGTTACAATCTTTTCTTCCGCGCTTCCCTTTTCATACTTCACCACAAGATTCTGCGCTCTCGTAAGGGAAGTGACGTCCCTTCCGGAAAAGGCCGCGACGGCGTTGTTCAATTCTTCTATATATACAGCCGTAGGGTCAGTGCCTTTTTCCTCGCGGTAATATAGCCGCACGTTTTTTCCAAGAAGCTCCTGCGAATCTGTGCCAGAATACAGGTACATCATATCGTCCACCGTCAGATATCCTTCAGACGCCGGTTCTGTCTCCGCATTGATTCCTGTAATATAATTCGCGGTGACAATTCCCCTCCTGGTGCTGATATCAAAACAGGTTTCCAGAAGCGTCCTGTCAGATACCTTATATTTTGTATCCGAAGCCCAGTTGCTTTCCAGCACATTGACCTCCAGCGCATTTTTCACCAATGCGCAGACGCTCCTCAGCGCCGCGGGCTGTCCGAACACCTCGCCCAAACCGCGCATCAGCTTTAAGCGCGCGGCCGTCGTCAGGGCGTTGTCACTGCCGATTACTTCGCTCTTATAGCCCAAGACATTCAGGACGACATTCACGCAATGCTCCAGCAAAATCGGCTCGTCCGGCCTGAACATGTCGTCACCGAAACCGCGCATCAGACCGGTGCCAACCGCGATTTGCAGGCTTTGATAATATGTATGGTCAGGCTCGATGTCTGAAAACGCAACCTTCTCATGCAGTTTGCCGACTCCGCGCAAATTTGACATTCCGACCGCTATGTCTGCCATCTGAGCGCGCGTTACCGGTTTCTCCGGCACATAATCGCCTTCAAAAATTTGAAGCTGCCACAAAATTTGATATGGATTTTCGGTAATAACTTTGTCTGCCTCGTTGCTGTCCTCTGCAAAAGTCAGCAAACCAGATGTCAGAACCAGTAATATCGCCAAGGTTAAACTAAGTAAGCGTTTCATAGTCCCTCCAAGTCCCTCCAAAATTTCTTATTTAGCTTCAGCCGCCACGCAGATCGGCCTGCAGTCCGTCAAATTGTCTAGGACGATCCCTTTAATATTGTATTTGCTCTTGTCCTTTCCCGTCAGGTCAAACGACACCCTGTACGGTGTGACTTCATTCGGTACAACGCTTTCCGGCGCAAAAACCTTGACCTCCTCCACCGCTCCTGTTTCCTTATTATAAAGCGCGCCAACCAGCACATTTCCCGCCGCTGTGTCATGTCTCAGGTTTACCCCTATTATAACATGATCCTTCGCGGTTTGTAAATCGTTTACAGGACGGTTTGTCTCATCGGTAATAAATGGTTTACACAGGCTGTCCGTAAGTGCCGACGTCACATCGAGATAGTTCAGGCAGGCCCATCCGCTGTTGCCTCCAGACGGATTCATCGCAATTTTCAGGTACAGCTCTTCCTTCCCCTGTGCATACTGCGTTAAATCGAGCGTCTGTATTTTGTGCATTTCACTGAAATTGCCCTTATATTCCTTCACCAGCGTTGAAGCACTCTCAGCCGAATCTCCCACATAAAAATTCACCTCGCAGACAGAACTGCCTACAGTAATCGCACGGCCTTTATAGTTCAGAAGCGTCCTGCCAAACACGGTTCCGGCATCTGCCTGCAGCTTCACGGTAAAGTCGCCGTTGGTATTTCCGCACAAAGCAGGGAAAAAGTCGTCTCCGGAAATATATAAACCGATCATATCATTTGCTGATACCGCGCCAAGCTGCTCCGCGTTCAGATTTGTGCCATTACTGCCCCACGGAACGACAGGTGGATTCAGATTCAAGCTGTACAGCGTTTTGTCAGTATTCTGATAACGTGCAGATATTTCAAATGCATCAAAGCCAGCCCAATCGTACATTGCGTTAAAGCTGAATTGAACAAAGGCCGTCTTGCTTCCTTTCACCGATTCACTCAAATCAATTCCTCGTGGCTTGCCGAATTCCAGCGCGTTTTTCGGCAGTGTGTCATCCGCACGGCTAATAAAGGTCTCCGCAAGATTGGCGGCAAGTTCGTCTTCTGTGCCTGCTGCAAAAATTTCGATTTTAGATGGGATTTGGCCATCGTCGTTATAAGTTCTTCCATCTATGTTAAGGAACAGCTGGTCAAATGCTTTCCCCTCCGGCGCGTCAAATTTGTACGTGACCGTTCCCGCCATCAACTGTGCATGAAGAGATCCTCCCAGGTCGACCTTGTTGAGCTTCGCCCCGTCAGCGCGATACGCGCCCAGCTGTTCGGATGTCGGCTCCATTTCATTTCCTGTGAACCCGTAATTCTCAAAGTTGTCATATTTAACGACCTCCGCGCGGTCCTGATAGCTGACGTTGATCGTCAGTTCCTGGAGCGCCGCCCAAGCCGGACCTTCACCGCTTTTTATCACAACCTTCAGATAAAGCGTCTCTTTATCTTTAAAATGAGGGGTAAAGTCAGCCGCCGGCGATACAGGATTCATTTCTTTTAACGAACCGCCGCTGTACTCTACGACCTTGTATTTTTCACCCATCGCGTCATCAGCGGTAGAGCCTGCATAAAAACCTATCAGGTCATCCTCCTGTGGTGCTCTGCCGTGTATTTTTATGTACGTTACATCACTGAACACCTTGCCCGGAAGCGCGTCCATTTTTATTAGGAAGTAACCTGTCTGATTCGTATCCGCGTGAAGAGCGCCGGTGCCAAAATTGGGATTGTTCCACATTTGCAGGTTCGAAAGCTCAATGGAATTGGCCATTTCCGCAGTTGCAGTCGTCGAAGTATCACTGCCATACATCCAAAAACTGGTGGAGTATGCGGTTGGCATCCCAAAGTCGCTGATCCGCGCTGACACGGTCATACAGGCAGCGCTGAAAAATACCGAAACCGCCAACAAAACCGAAATCATTTTTTTCATAATACAGCCTCCTATTTTTTTATTTTTATGGTCATTATTTTTTCAGGCTTGATATGTAATAAAATCCGGTTTCCATCTGCCGTGAGTTCCGCTTTTTTTTCTTCTTTTAAATTGACCAACTCCGCTTTCCGGCACTCGACTTTCAGTGTCGCAGTTTCTTCCTGTTCCCAGGGATTGTATAACCGGATGATAATATCGTCACTTTTTTCTGCTTTTTTAATCGCGCTCACCTTAATTCTGGAGTTATCCAACTCAAAAAAGCTGTCTTCCAATGGCAGGGCGCCGTCTCCGCCGTTGTTTTCCATATACGCGGCTGCGTTTAAATATTGTTCCGCCGCCTGATTCGGATTCTCTTCCCCTATGCCGAGCGCATACTCAAATTCATATTTGCCGAGACATTGCCCCTCCGGGGATTCAATGTATTCCGGCCCCGGCATGACCGTTGTTTTCAGTGTCTTTTTCTGCCCTATTTTCCCAATGCATCTTAGAAGGGTCATCTCAATTTGGTTCCCATGATGGCCTTTTGTAATTTCATATTCCTGAATTCCCTTATTGCAGAGGAATGTGTCTGCATATATCAGAAACCGTTTTTGTGCCCCACAGCCGGAAGGCACTTCAATTAGGGCATCCCTTTTCTCTGGTACCGTCCCTGTAATACTGCGCTTTACCACATCAAAATGGCTGTCTGCCAACATCACCTCGTCTTGGGCGTCTGTCGGGAATACCACCCGCAGCCTGTGCTGTTTTGCGGTGTTTTCAACCAGCGTCCGGATTCTCACAAAGCGTTCTCCCTTGTTTAGTGTCACATAAGAAGTAATAATATTGTTTGTTTCCTCCGCTGCACGGCAGCAATCCACATCATAGTCTCTAGGTACCGCGTATCGGTATAATATCTTATATGTTGCTGAAACAGGCCCGTTTTCCACTTGGCTTATCTGCGGACTGCTAAAAAGCGTGGTTGTCACTATGTCTTGGTGCGGCGGAGAATAAATGTATAAATCCCCGATATCGATACTGTCTTTAAAGTAGTTGCCGCCTGACAGCATTTTCCCATTGCTTTTGTTTTGGATATCCAGTGTGCCGTTCGGATTGATAGACACCAAAAGGCTCTCGTTTTCCAAAATGCCAAACGTTTGAGAAATCTGGTGTTCCGTTTCTATCACCGGCACATCTGACGTTTTTACGAATACAGTCGTATATCCAAACGCCGGCAGCTTTACCCCAGCCCTGACCGTCAGGTTCCTTTTTTTCTGCCAGCCGATTGGCTGGTCAATCAAATTGTCTACTCTGCCACAATCATAAATTTTTCCGATTTGGCTTTCCAATTTGTTCCCCTTCCAGTCGAATATGTC
>CABSKZ010000118.1 GCA_902478395.1 uncultured Eubacteriales bacterium
AAGAAAGATGAAACAACAAAAACAGCTTGTTGCTGCAACGGTAGCTGTGAGGTGAAAGAGCCGGAAAAGGTTTCGGGAAACATTAAAAATATAAAGGTGCTTGGCGCAGGCTGTGCAAGCTGTCATAAGCAGTACGAGAATGTAAAAGAAGCCGTATCTAATATTGGCTTAAATGTTGAGATTGAATATATCACGGATATGGAAAAGGTTATGACCTATGGTGTAATGAGTATGCCAGCAATCGTTGTCAATGATAAGGTTGTGTCAATGGGCAAGGTATTAAAAGTATCAGAGTTAGAAAGTTTACTGAAAAAATGAATACTAAAATAGGAAATACTGAATGGATAAAATGTCCCGTATGTGGAAATAAAACCCGTGATAAAATTCGTACAGACACCATTATCAAAAACTTCCCCTTATTTTGTCCTAAGTGCAAAAAGGAAAGTTTGATAAATGTTGAAAGTCTGACGGTAAAAGTCATTGAGCAATCTCAAAAATAAAAATTAACACCTACAATCATAGAGCCTGACGCAAGACGCAGAGCCTAATATTACGATAACTTATGTTATCGGCTCTGTGTCGTTGACAGGAATATCCTGAAATAAAAGCGTCAAACTATATGATGTTGAGGTGAAATATATGCAAAATGAAAATAGCGAATGGGTGTTATGTCCGATATGCAATAATAAAACACGGACAAAGCTCCGTAAAGATACGGAATTAAAGAATTTTCCTTTATTCTGTCCTAAATGTAAAAATGAAACATTGGTAAATGCCAAACAATTTAATATTGAAGTTATAAAAGAGCCAGACGCAAAGACGCAGGAGCCTAATTAACTGTAAAGACGCAGAGCCGATAATTTGAGGTACATCTCAGGTTATCGGCTATTTTTTATATAACAGTCCTGCCAAATAAAAAAAAACGATATTTGGTAGGGCTATTTTGTTATGCCTAAATTTGTCCCTCTGAATGTCGTTGATGTTTGGAGGGATTTTTTTGTGTTGGAGTAACAACAGTTCGCTGCTTATCAGAAGCAGCGACTACATACATACAAGCTGTCCGTATTAAAGAATGTACATACTCTTGATACGGATAATCTCGCTTTTGAATATGATGTAAAAAATCATATCAATAGAATAATAATATCACAAACCCGATTGAGCCATTGTGCTTGGTCGGATTTTTTTGCGTTCTTCAAAAGTTTTTTTCAGAGAACAGCAAAAATCTTTGGCAGCACAAATTTTTTTGTCGTAGTGTTGCCGGAAAGGGAGAAAAATCACCCGCTTTCGCGGACGCGAAAGGAGGTGAAACCATTGGACAACTCCTTTGAAGAGCATAAACAACATTCTTTCGATTGCTTCTGTAAAAGATTACTCAGAAATGAAATGCGCGATTTTTATAAAGAAATGAAACGGCGCAGGAAACACGAGGTATCTTTTTCAGAACTTACGGCAAAAGAGCTTGAGCAGCTTTCAGCTTGCGATACCTATTTCGCAGACAGACAGTACATTTTTAATGTGCTGGGTAACGACATATTAGTGCGTAATGAAACAATAGCCGAAGCCTTAAACTCCTTGCCAGAAAACAAGCGGGATATTATCTTGCTTTCGTATTTTCTCGATATGACAGACGGGGAAATCGGCGAACAGTTAAATCTGGTACGCTCCACCGTTCAATACAGACGGACAAGCATACTAAGAGAACTAAAAAAACTTATGGAGGAAAAAGGCAATGAATAGTACACAGGCAAAAACAAGTACATCAAAAAATTTGCTTCCGTTCCCGGTCATTGTATCGGCAGCAGGCGGCGACGCCGACGCTATCAATTATGTATTGAAGTATTATGCCGGATATATCGCCGTACTTTCAATGCGGACGCTGTATGATGAAAACGGCAATCCTCATTTGTGCATTGACGACGAATTGCGCCGCAGATTGGAAACGAAGCTCATCACAAACATAACAAAGTTTAGAATAGCTTAAAAATGCCCGTAGGGAGCGTCTTTCCCTTTCCGCGCTCCCTTTTACGGGCTATTTGTCATTCCGTCAAAGCACATTTTGAAAATGTGTTTTGACAGGCTGATAAATGCCGATTGTTCTTTGACAACGCCCAGCGGGCTGCATAGGCAAACAAACACATTCCGTCCGTGCCGAGCTTTTCAGTAAATGCGCGAAGATACCTTTTAAGGTGGAGCGATAACCATTTTTACCGTAATTGCAGATATGGCAGTCTGCAAGCAATGACACACGGGCGTAATAATGATACTCCCGCCTTGAACGCTTCACAGCATTGGGCGGCTGGACGAGAACCGTGCAGGGGTGAAATTCCCGTGGAGCTTAGCCGGAGCCGTTTGAACTTGCTATACAATGTATTTGTAATAGTGTACTTGCTGTCTTTCATAAAATATACTATCTCTTTATGGCAAGGGAGGTATCGGAATGAACGACAATATTTCTTATTTAACTGATACGAATAAAATATCCTTAGAAAGAATGAATTTTACAGTTATCAATCTTCGCCCAAAGGATTCTGATAAATGCAATGATATAAAAATTGACATTGAAAGAAAACTATTTGATATATTCAAAAAGTATGTCAAAAAGCATTGAAATAAAGTTTGCAGCGCGTTATAATATGGGTAGTATGGGCGGCTCATATCATAACATCGTTATGGAGGTACACGATGTTTGACGCTATTTATACAAGACAATCTATTGATAAGGCGGACAGTATATCAGTAGAAAGCCAGCTTGAATATTGCAAATATGAAACACGCGGCAATGCTTATAAAGTATATTCAGATAAGGGGTACAGCGGTAAGAATACCAATCGTCCCGGTTTTGAAAGTATGATGAATGATATAAAACAAGGCGGCGTTTCAAGAGTTATTGTTTATAAGCTGGACCGTATCAGCCGTTCTATTTTGGATTTTGCAAATATGATGGATATATTTCAAGAATACAATGTAGAATTTGTTTCATCTACGGAGCGATTTGATACATCAACACCTATCGGACGCGCAATGCTTAATATTTGTATCGTGTTTGCACAGCTTGAACGCGAAACGATACAAAAGCGTGTCGCTGACGCATATTATTCACGCAGTAAACGAGGTTTCTATATGGGAGGACGTATTCCTTACGGATTTTCAAAGGAGAGTACCGTTATAGACGGAATAAAAACCTCTAAATATGTACCTATACCGGAAGAAGCCGAACAAATCAAGCTAATGTATTCTATGTATGCCGACGGTAAACATTCGCTTGGTGAAATCATTTCATATTTTAATGAACATGACATCAAACATTTGCGCGGCAGTATGTGGAGTGTGGGTAGAATAAGCGATATGCTCAGAAACCCAATATATGTTATGGCGGACGCTGATGTTTATGATTTTTTCATAAGTCAGGGTGCAAATGTAATAAATTCTGTTTCGGACTTTACCGGATATAATGCTTGTTACCTTTATCAAGGTAATAAGTCAAAAACCCGAAAACAGCTTGATTTAACCGATAAGGAAATTGTACTTGCCCCACATCAAGGTATTATCCCGTCAAGCGATTGGATTAAATGCCGTTTGCGCTGTCTGAATAATAGGCAATCCACACAGACATGCAAAGCAACAACTTCTTGGCTTGTAGGCAAAGTAAAATGTGGAAAATGCGGGTACGGTTTAACTATCGTAAAAGCTAATACAAAATGGCACAGATATTTTGTTTGTGCGACGTCCCTTGCAACAAAAAAAGCAAATTGCAAAGGAACCGGCGGAACAATCTATGCTGATGTATTAGAAGATTATATGTTAAAAGCAATTCGCAATAAGCTCTCAGAGTTCAAAACGCTGTCCTATCAGTCCGAGAAGAAAAACAACCCTAAAATCAATGAAAACAAAATCAGGTTATCCGAGATTGACAACGAGATTAACGACCTGCTTTCAAAAGTCGTTGGTGCAAATGCCGTCCTTATGGAGTACATAAACAAAAAGGTTGAGCAGTTGGACACCGAACGCAAAAATATTCAGGAAGAAATTCTTTTACTTTCTCATAGTCAAAGCATAAAAGATTTTGATTAAATATCAAATCATACTGAGTCTTGGGAAAGTATCAGTTTTGAAGATAAGCAGGCAGTCGTTGACGCACTTATAAAAGTAATACATATTGCCGACGGCAATATAGAGATAACTTGGAACATTTAAGGCGCCTATGTATGACGCCACTTTTAAGGATATTTTTACTTGTATCTTTCTTATTCGGTGAAGCCCTGGATCGCCTTCAAAGCAGAGTAAAAAAAGTCAATTCATAATATTAACTGAAAAACACATCCCCGATGCTATCATCTGGGATGTGTTTTTGAAAGAATATAAATGGTACTACAATCCAAAGTCTAAAATAAGCAGACAGATATATGATGGGGATAAGAGGCGATTTTAAATTAGTCCTCCAACACAACCGCACATTGTAAAATATGGCGGGAGGATTTCTTACGTCAAAAATGGACAACCTGGCGCCATGGTGCTGTCTGTACCACTCACAATGAAAAGTATTTACCAACCGTTGCCGGATTGAAATCTGATTTCAGCCATGTTTAGGATAGATAAAAAACGGGGAAGGGTGCTCCCCGCTACACCACTTTATTCTATCCATGTATGGATTTTCAGATAATCCGGGGCATATTTAATGATAGCGTTACGATATCGCTTGTATTGACGTTTCACGGTTTACCAGATCGCCGACTCCCACCGTATCCTGCAAAACTTCCATTAGATGTACTGGGGTAACCTTATTTCTTACCAGCCTATCCATGATTTCCTCTGCATCCTTTCGTGTGCAGAATGCATCGTATACCCTGCTATATTCAGGGTTGGCGTCTTCTCCGCCATTACGTTCAAAAAGTACAATTTCAATGCCGTACGTACAAAAGCCGATTCCCTCCAGCATGATTTCTTTTTGCAGTAAATAATACTGCAAATGATATCGTTTACTATTTTCCCCACTGTTGTCATCTACATCTGTCTCTGCATAGAAAGTCCTCGTCAGTTCCATAAAACTCCTCCACAACATTTAGTATAAACTTTTTTCATTTCAGCCGGCAAAATACATTATATAGGAATCAAAATAAATTTGCAATCATAAATATTCGACATCATTTTACAAAAATGTCGAATTAGATATTTTTTTAAATGGAATCCTGTCGAATCACATTCGAAAGTGTCAATTTTTTCCGCCGCCCAGCACAAAACGATAAACATATTCAACAGAACAAAGCATAAAACGTGTGCCGCGCCAAAGTTTTACAGCATTTTACAACTCGTGAAAAGCGCATCTGTTCGGCATTTCAAGCAAAATTTAGAAAGAAAAAACAGGAGTTTTGTAATATTTTGCGCACACGAAAACTTGCCGCACATATTTAGGGTTATTTTTCAAACTCGTTTCCATTCCCGCACACACGAAGAAGCGCCCAGAATCTAAAGGATTCGGGGCGCTTTAGGCACAGCGGACATTTCTATGAGATTATAGTTCTACTTTAACCGGCAGGCCAGTATCCATAGATTCATTGCAGGCCAAGGCAAACGCCAGTGTTTTGAGTGCGTCAGCATATGGCGAACGGATTTTTGAACCATCTCCTGAGATAACTGCCTCAATAAAGGTCTTGTCGCATAAAATACCCGGATCACCTTCATTTCGAAACGTCTCCGTCTCCCCTGCCGCATTGCTCAGGGAACCATCTCCCTCGATCACAAGATCTCCGATTTTCTCTTTCCGCTCTGTCTCTCCATACACATCCAGCCGGTCCAGAAGGTATAAATCCGCACGTTTATCGCGTGTACTATAGGTCAGTTTGGAATCGTAAGCGGTTCCTGCAGTTGCGTAGCAGCCAGTCGCAACTGTTGCAAGCGCGCCGCTTTTGAAGCGGACTACCGTTGCTGTCAGGTCATCGGTATCGTAATTCTGAAATTCCTTGACAAAACCACGGGTAGCCATGGAAAACACAGTATCCGGTTCTCCAAACGTGTACCTTATGTAATCGAGATTATGAATCGTCTGCTCTGTAAGCTGCCCGCCGGAGAGCTTTTTGTCCGTCCACCAAGGGGCCGTCGGCACGCTGCCAATGCGCGTTAGATTGATGTATGCAACTTCGTTTTCTTTTGAAAAATCCGCGAGCGGTTTTACAAGGCTATCATACCGGCACTGAAAGCCTACCGCTGTAATCAATCCGTTTTCAGCCACTTTTGCCGCGATATCCTTTGCAAGCTCCATATCGAGCGTCAACGGCTTTTCCACAAAGAACGGCAGCTTCCGTTGAATGGTTTCATACTCGATTTCTCCATGTGCGTATGGCGGAACACAGATAAATACCATATCGGGTTCGATTTCGTCGTACATTTCCTTAAAATCGGTAAATGCCTTTCCGCTCCCCGATTTATCTACAAATTCCTGTGCCCGTTCCGGAATTAAATCGCAAAAACCAGCCAGTTCTACCAAGTCTCCAAACTCCATAAAATGGGAAAGATGATATTTCCCGATTTCGCCGCAGCCAATCATCACTAATTTTTTCATTTTCACGCATCCTTTCTGCATCCATTCATTTTTAAGTTGCCAAAACAGCTGCCACCCAATGGCAGCATTTCCATTTTCTCAGCCGCTATTTTACGATAATCTCTTCCAGTTGGCCAGATACGTCCGCGTAAAATTCTGTTCTGTTCGAATAGGCCTTCGTTGGTTCAACTTCCGCCGTAAGGTACTGATCAAATCCTGCATTTTTTAAAGCGGGGATAACCTTCTCCCACGCTACACTGCCCGCAAGCAGCTCCACCCATTCTCCCCCCAGGTTAAAACCGTTGGTCCTCAAAAAGTCTTTAACATGGATTTTAAAAATCCGTTTGCCCAACACTTCAATCCAATATTCCGGACAGGAGAAGGCAATTACGTTTCCTACGTCAAAATATGCACCGACATACGCACAGTCAAAACTGTCTATCAACGAACACATGTCGAACGGCGACATGAAAAAGCCATTCCAGACATTTTCAAGCCCGACTTTCATTTTGCACGCGTTTATGTCGTCTAAAACCTCGCTGATAGCCCGCTGGGAGTTATCGTACGCCTGCAGCAGCGATACGCCCTCCAGCAAATTGCCTCCCGGCACAGCAAGAATTCCATCCGCGCCAAGCATCCCGGCAAGCTCCAACTGTTTTTTCAATAAATCCTTTGCGAATTCTCTTTCCGCACTGTCGGGCGACCCCATTTTTCCCCCATACAGGGAGGTTGAGATGCTGATAACCGGAAGCGAATACCGTTCGGCCAGCGCCTGAATCATCGCCGCATCTGCCGCGCTCGTCTTCATCGAAAGTGAATGGGCGGAATGCCCTTCCGCGTCGATGTTCAATTCAATCCCATCAAATCCCGCCTCACTGACTTGGCGGAACATATCCTCAAATCCGGTTGACGCCTCCACGCTCCAGGCGTTGATTGCTTTTTTCATAGCACGCCATCTGCTATATTCAAAAATATAGCGCTCCTTTCCTTAAAATCTATTGTGTTTCTCTGTTATTTAGTATATAATTGAAACGACTGGATCACAATACACAATTCGACTGTAAACATGGACATTTCGACTAAACCAAATTCAGAAAGGGGGACCCTCTTGCAGCAGCAGAGTTATTACCGGAACCAGGCCGGCACGGACAACAATCTCGCCTCCAATTACGCTACGACAGAGGTTCCGCTGCTCGTGAACTGCACCGGTTTGTGCTCCATGAACTATGCCTTCGAGACACATAACAAGACCGGACGGATCGATTATTATCTGCTTTACCTGTACAGCGGGGACTTGACCGTCTGGATAGACGGAGCGCCTCAAACCATGCAGGCGGGCCAGCTTATTTTCTTTCCTCCCCGGCTGCCCTACCGCTATGCAAATACGGACAACAAAAAAATGGAATATTTCTGGATTCATTTTACGGGTAACCATGCGGAAACGCTTTTGTCATCCTGTGGTTTTCAATTGGGGATGCCCTACTCCATTGGGA
>CABSKZ010000119.1 GCA_902478395.1 uncultured Eubacteriales bacterium
GTAACCTACGGAAGCTTCGGCCTTCAGGCTTTAGAGCCGGCTTGGATTACCAGCAACCAGATTGAGGCTGCCAGAATCGCGATGACACGTTACACCAAGAGAGGCGGTCAGGTCTGGATTAAGATTTTCCCAGACAAGCCTGTCACGGAAAAACCAGCTGAAACCCGTATGGGTAGCGGTAAAGGTTCTCCGGAATACTGGGTAGCGGTTGTCAAGCCGGGCAGAGTCATGTTTGAAATAGATGGCGTAAGCGAGGAAATTGCCAGGGAGGCGTTGCGTCTGGCTGGCCACAAACTGCCGATTAAGTGCAAGTTTGTAACCCGCGAGGCCGAAGAAATGGAGGGCTAAGCATATGAAGGTTAATGAAATTCGAGATTTTACAACCGTCGAATTGGAAAGCAACCTGGCTGACCTGAAAAAAGAGCTTTTTAACCTCAGATTTCAAAATGCGACAAATCAGCTTGAAAACCCGATGAGAATCCGCGAGGTCAAAAAGACGATAGCCAGAATCAAAACGGTTATGATAGAGAGAGAACTGGAAGAAAAAGCGAACTAGGCGTTGGCTTTGTATGCTTGAAAGGAGTGAAACAGTTTGGAGCGTAACTTTAGAAAGCAGAGAACAGGTAAAGTTGTGAGCAACAAAATGGACAAAACCATCGTCGTTGCGATTGAATATAACGTAAAACATCCGCTTTACGGAAAAATCATGAAGAGAACGTATAAGCTGAAGGCGCATGACGAAAAGAACGAGTGCGGCATTGGCGATAAGGTGCTCGTGATGGAAACAAGACCGCTCTCAAAGGATAAGAGATGGAGACTGGTCAATATCGTTGAGAAAGCGCAGTAATTTAAGCGAGATTGCATAAGAATGGAGGGTAACCTAATGATTCAACAGCAAACACTACTCAAGGTTGCTGACAACACCGGCGCAAAAGAGCTGATGTGTATCAGAGTGCTGGGCGGTTCGAAAAGAAGGTATGCCGCGATTGGTGATGTAGTAGTCGCTTCTGTCAAAAAAGCAACGCCCGGCGGTGTTGTAAAAAAAGGTGACGTTGTAAAAGCTGTTATCGTCAGATCGGTATCCGGCGTACGGCGTGTGGACGGCACCTACATTAAGTTTGACGAAAACGCGGCTGTTATTATAAGAGACGACAAAAATCCGAGAGGAACCCGTATCTTCGGCCCGGTAGCGAGAGAACTCAGAGAGAAGGAATATATGAAGATTCTTTCTCTGGCTCCTGAGGTACTCTAAGAAAACGATTTTAACTTCTAACAGGGAGGTGCTTGATAAGTGGCCAAAATGCATATTAAATCCGGCGATGAGGTTATGGTAATCACCGGTAAGGATAAAGGGAAAAAAGGCAAGGTCATCGAGGTTCTGCCGAAAAGCGGAAAAGCGATTGTGGAAGGCGTGGCGTTCGCGACCAAACATAAAAAGCCGCGCGCGGCAGGTCAGCCGGGCGGAATCCTGAAACAGGAAGCGGCGATTGACGCGTCGAACGTGATGAATATCTGCGGAAAATGCGGCAAGGTTACACGCGTTGGCAGAAAGGCTCTGGAAGATGGCCAGAGGGTTAGATACTGCAAGAAATGCGGAGAGGTATTTAACGACTAATATTGCAAGAAGGAGGTATAACAGCTGATGTCTAGAATGCAGGATAAATATAAAAAAGAAGTTGCTCCGGCATTAATGGAGAAATTCGGATATAAAAGCACGATGCAGATTCCGAAACTGGAAAAAATCGTGATTAATATCGGCTGCGGCGAAGCGAAAGAAAACGCGAAAGCGCTGGAGAACGCGGTTGCGGATTTGGCAGCAATCACAGGCCAGAAACCGGTTATCACCAAAGCGAAGAAGAGCGTCGCGGCGTTTAAAGTCAGAGAAGGAATGAACATTGGTTGCAAGGTAACTCTGAGAAGCAGCAAGATGTATGAGTTTTTGGACAGATTCTTCAATGTCGCGCTGCCCCGCGTAAGAGACTTCCGGGGAATTAACCCGAACTCTTTCGACGGCAGAGGAAACTATTCCGTAGGGGTGAAGGAACAGCTTATCTTCCCAGAAATCGACTACGATAAGATTGATAAAATCAGAGGGATGGATATCATTATGGTAACCACCGCGGAGACAGACGAGGAAGCAAAGGAACTGCTGACCCTGATGGGCGCGCCGTTCAGTGCGTAATCGCCGCAGAATAAGGAGGAGAATTTATGGCTAAAAAAGCTATGGTAAATAAACAGCAGAAGACGCCTAAGTTCAGCACAAGACATTACAACAGATGTAAAATTTGCGGAAGACCGCACGCCTATCTTAGAAAGTTTGGCATCTGCCGTATATGCTTCAGGGAGCTTGCCTACAAGGGCGAAATTCCGGGCGTGAAAAAGGCGAGCTGGTAAAATAGGCTCAATCAGTGCCGGCGCGGCCGGCGCATGACGTGTTATTCAATTTTGGAAGGAGGTACACACATGCTAACAACCGACCCTATCGCAGATATGCTGACAAGAATCAGAAACGCAAATTCTGCAAGGCATGTATCCGTTGATGTTCCTGCATCCAACATGAAAAAGGCGATTGCCGAAATTCTGTTGGAAGAGGGCTATATAAAGAACTATCAGGTGATTGAAGACGGCAAACAGGGCATTATCAGAATCGCCCTGAAATATGCGGGAAAAGAAAAGGTTATTTCCGGCATTCAGAGAGTGTCCAAGCCGGGCCTCAGAATCTATAAGAGCAAAGACGAGCTCCCGAAGGTACTCAAAGGTCTTGGTATCGCAATCATTTCCACCTCAAAAGGGGTTATGACCGATAAAAAGGCAAGAAAAGAAAACGTTGGCGGCGAAGTGCTGGCGTTCGTTTGGTAAGATATATTTAGGAGGTGCGAAAAAGTGTCCAGAATTGGAAGAATGCCAATTACGGTCCCGGCCGGCGTGGATGTAAAAATCGAAGCTGGTAACGTCATCACGGTAAAAGGACCGAAAGGCACACTCACGAAGGAATTACATCACGATATGAAGATTACTCAGGAGGGAAATGAAATTACTGTTTCCAGACCTTCTGAAATCAAAATGCACAAAGCGCTCCACGGTCTTACCAGAACACTTCTGAACAACATGATTGTTGGTGTTACGGAAGGCTACCAGAAGACGCTTGAGGTAAACGGCGTTGGTTACAGAGCGCAAATGCAGGGGAAAAACCTGTTGATGAACCTGGGATATTCCCATCCGGTGGAAATGGCTCCGGTGGAAGGCATCACGATTGAAACGCCTACCCCAAACCAGATCATCATTAAAGGGACTGACAAACAGGTTGTCGGCGAATTTGCTGCAAAAGTCCGTGAAAAGAGATTGCCTGAGCCGTATAAGGGTAAAGGTATTAAATACGATTATGAACACATCCGCCGCAAGGAAGGAAAAACAGGCGGCAAGAAATAAGCTTTGGTTTATATTGCCGTATATCTGCGGATGGTTCTACCGGGTTATGCTGGATGATATGACAAAGACCATATATCCCAAAGCATCATGAAAAGGAGTGAAAGACTTGATTAAAAAGCCAGTAAGTAATGTTGCAAGGCTGAGACGGCACAAGAGAGTCCGTAAGACGGTAAGCGGCACAACTGCCCGTCCAAGGCTGTGCGTGTACAGAAGCCTTAAGCACATATATGCTCAGATTATTGACGATACCAAGGGCGTAACGCTCGCAGCTGCCTCCACATTGGAAGCTCCGCTTAAGGAAAACTACGGCGGCAACAAGGATGCGGCAAGAGAGGTCGGCAAGCTGATTGCAAAAAAAGCTATCGACAAAGGCATCAAGGCTGTCGTGTTTGACAGAGGCGGATATATCTACCACGGCCGTGTGCAGGAACTTGCCGAAGGGGCAAGAGAAGGCGGCCTGGAATTCTAAGAAAAGGAGGAGAACAGTTTGGCTCAGTTAATAGATGCAAGTGTCTTGGATATAAAAGAGAGAGTTGTAAACATCAACCGTGTTGCCAAAGTTGTAAAAGGCGGAAGAACGTTCCGTTTCACTGCGCTGGTCGTTGTTGGTGACGAAAACGGCTATGTGGGCTGCGGAACAGGGAAAGCGGCTGAAATTCCGGACGCGATTCGCAAAGGAATCGAAGACGCGAAAAAGAACCTGGTTAAGGTCAATATGGTTGGAACAACAATCCCTCATGAAATAGTCGGTGAGTTCGGCGCGGGCAGAGTGTTATTGAAACCGGCTGCGGAAGGTACCGGAGTTATCGCCGGCGGCCCCGCCAGAGCGGTGCTGGAGCTTGCCGGAATCCGCGATATCAGAACGAAATCCCTGCGCTCCAATAACGCCAGAAACGTGGTAAAGGCCACAATACAGGGTTTGGCTTCCCTCAAAGATGCGGAAGAGGTTGCAAAATTGAGAGGCAAAACCGTAGAAGAATTACTAGGTTAAGGAGGGAAACAGTTATGGCAGGAAAGCTGAAGGTGACTCTGGTCAAGAGCACAATTGGCAGAAAGCAAGACCATATCGATACCGTCCATGCCCTGGGCCTCAAAAAGATTCGGGACGTGGTGGAACAAAAAGACACCCCTTCAGTCAGAGGGATGATTAAAAAAGTTAATTATTTAGTTACGGTTGAAGAACAATAAGAAATATAACTACCAAAGGAGGTGCAGCAAATGAAACTGAACGAACTCAAACCAGCCGAAGGTGCGAAAAAACAGGCGTTCCGCGTAGGGCGCGGCCATGGCTCGGGCAACGGGAAAACTGCCGGAAAGGGCCATAAGGGCCAAAACGCACGTTCAGGCGGAGGCGTGAGACCTGGTTTTGAAGGCGGTCAGATGCCCCTTTACAGACGGTTGCCAAAAAGAGGCTTTACCAATATTTTCGCGAAGGTTTACACCGAAATCAACGTATCTGATTTAAACCGTTTTGAAAACGGTACGGAAGTAACGCCTGAAGCGCTCAAGGCGGCAGGTGTTGTCAAAAAGTTAAATGACGGTATCGTCGTTTTGGGCCGGGGCGATTTAACTGCGCAGAACCTGACCGTTAAGGCAGCTAGATTTACGAAATCTGCGTCAGAAAAGATTACAAACGCCGGCGGAAAGGCGGAGGTGATCTAAGATGTTTCAGACACTTAGAAATGCTTGGAAAATACCCGATTTAAGAAAAAAGATTTTATATACGCTGCTGATGCTGCTGATATTCCGGTTAGGATCCTTTATTCCGGTTCCGGGACTCACAGCGGATGCTATCGGCCAGATGATGGGCGGATTTGCAGAGGGTATGCAGGGATTGATTAACAACTTCTCCGGCGGTGCGCTGGAACGTGGCTCTATCTTTGCCATGAGCATTACTCCATACATCAACTCGTCCATTATCATTCAGCTTTTGACTGTCGCGATTCCAGCACTGGAAAAGCTGCAGAAGGAAGGCGAGGAAGGCAGAAAAAAAATCAGCCAATACACCAGATACGGTGCTGTTATTTTGGGCTTCATTCAGGCATCCGGCCTGTACATTGGCCTGAAGGGCAACATCATTGGCGGTGCTTCTGTGATGAACTTCATCATCATCGTGCTGACCTTCACGGCTGGTACTGCATTTCTGATGTGGCTAGGGGAAGAAATTACGGATAAGGGAATCGGCAACGGTATTTCGCTGTTGATTTTCACAGGTATCGTATCCCGTGGCCCGGCGATGATTCAGTCGCTGCGTGCAACGCTGTTCTCCGGAGACACGGTTTCGATTCAGTCTGTCATTACGCTCATTGTAATTCTTGCGATTGCGGTGGTTTCAATTGGCTTCGTCGTCCTCATGAACGATGCAGAACGCCGGATTCCAGTTCAGTATGCAAAACGTGTGGTCGGCCGGAAAATGTATGGCGGACAGAGTACCCACATCCCGATGAAATTGGCGATGGCAGGCGTTATCCCGATTATCTTTGCGGTGTCGATTATGTCTTTTCCACAGACGATTTCGATGTTCATCTATGGACAGAATGCACCGACGACCGGGTTCTGGGCGGCAATCCTTAGATTGTTCCAGCAGACCCATCCGTTTTATATTATCCTGTACTTCCTGCTGATTCTGTTTTTCACATATTTCTATACCGCGATTCAGTTCAACCCGATTGAGGTATCGAACAACATGAAAAAGAACGGCGGGTTCATCCCGGGTATCAGGCCGGGAAAACCGACGTCTGACTATATTGCGAAGATTCTCTCGAAAATCACATTATTTGGCGCGCTGTTTCTGGCGGTCATTGCGATTTTCCCGATTCTGCTGGCATTCATCCCGAATCTAGGCGGCATCAGCATCGGCGGAACATCTTTGTTGATTGTTGTCGGTGTTGCGCTGGAAACTACAAAGCAGATGGAATCGCAAATGCTCATGCGCCATTACAAAGGATTTCTGGAATAAGCTGCGGCAACGAATTTGTATAGCATGAAGAGGTGGCGAATATGAAACTTGTTTTATTGGGTCCACCGGGAGCCGGCAAAGGCACTCAGGCGGCCAATTTATCCGCGCGGTTCGATATACCGGCGATTTCGACGGGACATATCATCCGGACGGCAATTCGGAACGAAACAGAAATCGGTAGGATTGCAAAAGAGTATATTGACCGGGGAGAATTGGTACCTGACGGTACAGTGGTAGAAATTGTGAGGGAGCGCCTGAAAGCAGGCGACTGCAATGGCGGCTTCATATTAGACGGTTTTCCAAGAACCGTGGCACAGGCGCAGATAATGGACGAAATCCACATAGAGGTTGACCGGGTACTCAATCTTGAGGTTCCGGACGAAACTTTGGTGGAAAGACTATCCGGCAGGCGCGAATGCGCAAGCTGTGGGGCAGCGTTCCATGTGCTGTATAATCCTCCTGAGAAGGAGGGCGTATGTGGTGCGTGCGGCGGAAAACTCGTGATGAGAGAGGATGATATTCCGGAGGTGATACGGACCCGTTTGGCTGTTTACCATAAACAGACGGAGCCGCTGAAGGAATATTATTTGAAAAAAAATATACTGACAACCATAGAAGGCCAGGAGGAACTGGCCGAGACGACGGCAGCGGTAATGCGGGCTGTCAGCGATTTAGAATAAGAGGCGCGTATTGATGATAAGAATTAAATCCCCACATGAGATTGAAAAAATGAGGGTGGCCGGCAGAATTGTTGCAGAAACCTTCGAACTGTTGGCGGAAGCGGTCAAACCGGGAATTTCCACAAAAGAGCTGGATACCCTGGCGGCCAGATTTATCAAGCAAAACCATGCCACTTGTTCCTTTAAGAACTATAACGGATACCCTGCGAGCATCTGTATTTCAATTAATGAACAGGTCGTTCATGGGATTCCGAATAGTAAAACGGTACTGCACGAGGGCGATATCGTCAGCATTGATATTGGTGCCTGCTACGAGGGATATCATGGCGATAGTGCCAGAACCTTTGCGGTTGGAACGATATCCCCGGAAGCAAAACGGCTGATTGCCGTAACCAAACAAAGCTTTTTTGAAGGACTCAAAAAGGCTGTTTCCGGGAACCGTGTGTTTGACATTTCGAGCGGTGTGCAGCAATATGTAGAAGCAAATGGTTTTTCTGTAGTTCGTGCGCTGGTGGGTCACGGCGTGGGAGCGGATTTGCATGAGTCGCCGGAGGTTCCGAATTTTGGAACTGCCGGACGCGGTGCAAGACTGGTTCCTGGAATGACGCTGGCCATAGAACCGATGGTAAACATGGGGGCGTATCATGTAAATACTCTGTCCGACGGTTGGACAGTGGTAACGGCGGATGGCAGCCTTTCCGCTCACTATGAAAATTCTGTGTTAATCACAGGCGGTGAGCCGGAAATTCTGACCAAATGCTAATCGTTCTTTGAGGTGATGAGATTTTGGAACTGAGTGCCGGTGATGTTGTTTATTCAAAAGCAGGCAGGGACAAAGGGAAGAATTTCGTAGTAATGGAAATTGTGGACGAACAATATGCTGTCTCTTATACACATCTCCGAGCCCACGAGACCGTACTAGATCTCG
>CABSKZ010000120.1 GCA_902478395.1 uncultured Eubacteriales bacterium
ATCGTTCCCTGTCGTGTTCTCAGGCCGGCGACTCGCCGTCCCGCTGCGGTATCGGTCCGCAGGATCGGCTATTGTTTCCGCCTGTACCTATCATACCATATCATCCGCCCGATGTCAAAGATTATTCCTTTGTATTTCTATCTATCACGCTTAAGGTCTGCCCTCTTACGTCCGTGTATGGCATGTTTCGACCCCTCATATATAATTGTATAGTATTAAAATAGCAAGGCCACCGCTTCAACAGATGTCCTCTTTCCAACCATATAAGGGGCTATTGGCGATTTATTTCAAAATGGGCATTCAACATTATTGTCGCCTCACATATTATCGTCCATAAACGGGTCAAACAGCGCCGTCAAATGCGAACAGCATTTTTTGTGAATGCCCTTTTCAATATTGGTTCGCAGATTTCGCCGGTGTCCTTCCCGATAACAAATCAGTAGATTTTTCCGCATTTAAGACGACATAAAAAATCCCATGTATCAAAGATACATGGGATTCATAAAAATCAATTATTCAACTACCGCGGATACAACGCCGGAACCAACGGTTCTTCCGCCTTCACGGATAGCGAAACGCAGCCCTTCTTCAATCGCGATAGGGGTAATCAGTTCCACAGACATGGAAACATTATCGCCAGGCATGCACATTTCAACACCATCCGGAAGATTAACAACACCGGTAACGTCCGTTGTTCTGAAATAGAACTGCGGTCTGTAGTTGTTGAAGAACGGCGTATGTCTTCCGCCTTCTTCTTTGGTCAGGACGTAAACTTCGCCTTTGAATTTGGTGTGCGCTTTGATAGACCCCGGTTTCGCCAGAACCTGTCCTCTTTCGATTTCATTCTTCTGGACACCACGGAGCAGAGCGCCGATGTTATCGCCGGCTTCAGCGCTGTCAAGCAGCTTTCTGAACATTTCGATACCGGTTACAACGACCTTTCTCGGCTCATCCATCAGACCAGTGAGTTCAACCTCATCATTCATGTTCAGGGTTCCTCTTTCAACTCTACCCGTAGCAACAGTACCACGGCCGGTGATGGAGAAAACATCCTCAACAGGCATCAGGAACGGCAGGTCAGTCTTTCTTTCCGGAGTCGGAATGTAGCTGTCAACCGCATCCATCAGATCCATAATCGGTTTGTATGCCGGATCAGCCGGATCTGTCGCGCTGGATTCCAGAATCTGCAGAGCAGAACCAACGATGATCGGTGTGTCATCACCCGGGAATTCATATTCGTTCAGCAGTTCGCGAACTTCCATTTCAACCAGTTCCAGCAGTTCCGGATCATCAACCTGATCAGCTTTGTTCAGGAAAACAACGATGTAAGGAACGCCAACCTGTCTCGCGAGCAGGATGTGTTCTCTGGTCTGCGGCATCGGGCCGTCAGCAGCAGAAACGACAAGGATCGCACCGTCCATCTGTGCAGCACCAGTGATCATGTTCTTAACGTAGTCAGCATGGCCCGGGCAGTCAACGTGAGCATAGTGACGGTTTTCCGTCTCGTACTCAACGTGAGCGGTAGAAATCGTGATTCCTCTTTCTCTTTCTTCCGGTGCGCCGTCAATCTGGTCGTACGCTTTGAAGTCTGCAGCGCCCTTAAGGCTCAGAACTTTTGTGATAGCAGCGGTCAACGTGGTTTTACCATGGTCAACGTGACCAATGGTTCCAATGTTAACGTGCGGTTTGGTTCTTTCAAACTTAGCTTTTGCCATTTGTTACTCCTCCTACTTTTTTATAAATTTTTAGTTTTTAATTTTAGAATGAAACTATTTTATCTCTTTTCACCCGAAAAAGCAAGGGTTTTTATAGAAATTAATCCTTTTTCGCTCTTGCATTGATGATTTGTTCCTGAATGCTCTTCGGAACCTCTTCATAGTGGCTCGGCTGCATGGTGTACTGACCGCGGCCCTGCGTTCTGGAACGCAGCTCGGTTGCATAACCAAACATTTCAGACAGCGGAACAAAGGAATGAATCATCTGTGCGCCTGCACGGGCTTCCATGCCCTGAATCTGTCCGCGGCGGGAATTCAGGTCACCCATAACGTCGCCCATGTATTCCTCCGGAACAATTACGTCAACCTGCATAATTGGTTCTTTCAGAACCGGATCCCCCTTGCGGCAACCTTCTTTAAACGCCATGGAAGCGGCGATTTTAAACGCCATTTCAGAGGAGTCAACCTCATGATAAGAACCGTCATACAGTGTAACTCTGACATCCACGACATTATAACCTGCCAGCACACCGGTCTGCATCGCGCCTTGTACACCAGCGTCAACTGCCGGGATATATTCCTTTGGAATCGCACCGCCGACGATTTTATTCACAAACTCATAACCAGAACCAGGTTCCAGCGGCTCAAGTTTCATCAAAACGTGACCGTACTGACCTTTACCACCGGACTGTCTCGCATATTTATGCTCAATATCCACCGGCTTGCGGATGGTTTCTTTATAAGAAACCTGAGGTTTACCAACATTGGCTTCAACCTTGAATTCACGCATCAGGCGGTCTACAATAATTTCCAGATGCAGTTCGCCCATTCCGGCGATAATGGTCTGGCCTGTTTCCTCGTCCGTATAGGTCTGGAAGGTCGGATCTTCCTCTGCCAGCTTGGCGAGGCCGATACCCATTTTCTCCTGGCCTTCCTTCGTTTTCGGTTCAATCGCGACACGGATAACCGGATCCGGGAACTCCATGGATTCGAGAATAATCGGATGATCTGGGTCACACAACGTATCACCCGTGGTAGTGTTTTTCAAACCAACCGCAGCGGCAATATCGCCCGAATAGACTTTGTCTATATCTTTTCTGTCATTTGCGTGCATCTGCAAAATACGGCCGATGCGCTCCTTATTATCCTTCGTGGAATTCAAAATATGAGAACCGGCGTCGAGCGTACCGGAATATACACGGAAGAAGCAAAGCTTCCCGACAAACGGGTCCGTCATAATTTTAAACGCCAAAGCCGCAAACGGCACATCGTCACTGGACGGACTTTCCGTTTCCTCTCCCGTTTCCGGGTCTACACCCTTGATAGCCGGAATGTCAACCGGAGACGGCATATAGTCGACTATCGCGTCCAGCAGCTTCTGAACGCCTTTGTTCTTATAGGAAGTTCCGCAGAGAACCGGAACCATTTCGTTCGCGATGGTTGATTTCCGGATTGCTTTTTTCATTTCCGCAACCGTCAACTCTTCACCCTCAAGGTATTTTTCCATCAACGCTTCATCGGTTTCCGCAATGTGTTCCATCATCTCAATGCGGTACTGTTCTGCCTTTTCCTTCATATCCTCCGGAATCTCTTCCTCCCGGATATCTTTTCCTAAATCGTCATAATACACATACGCTTTGTTTTCAACCAGATCGATTAAACCTTTGTATGTTTCTTCTGAACCAATAGGAAGCTGGATCGGCACTGCATTACATTTCAAGCGGTCTTTCATCATCGCAACAACATTATAGAAGTCTGCGCCCATGATGTCCATTTTGTTGACGTAAGCCATACGCGGGACCTTGTAGTTGTCCGCCTGACGCCAAACAGTTTCAGACTGCGGTTCAACACCGCCTTTTGCGCAGAATACCGTGACGCTGCCGTCCAAAACTCTCAGGGAACGTTCTACCTCGACGGTAAAATCAACGTGTCCCGGTGTATCGATGATGTTAATTCTATGATCAAGCCAATGACAAGTGGTCGCAGCAGACGTAATCGTGATTCCTCTTTCCTGCTCCTGCGCCATCCAGTCCATCGTTGCCGCACCTTCATGGGTTTCCCCGATTTTATGCACACGGCCGGTATAGAACAAAATTCGTTCCGTCGTGGTCGTTTTTCCGGCGTCGATATGGGCCATGATACCAATATTTCTTGTTTTTTGTAGAGAATACTCTCTTGCCACCAATCTTCCTCCTTTCTCCGATAAGTGCACCTAACTTTTGTGCGAATTTTATCTTTTGTTCGTTTCTACCATCTGTAGTGTGCAAATGCCTTGTTCGCCTCTGCCATTTTATGTGTGTCTTCGCGCTTTTTGACAGATGCACCGGTTTCGTTCATCGCATCCATAATCTCAGCAGCCAGACGCTCTTTCATGGTCTTCTCATTTCTCTGACGGCTGTACAGCGTCAGCCAACGGAGACCGAGAGTCTGTCTTCTTTCCGGACGAACCTCAATCGGAACCTGATAGGTCGCACCGCCGACACGTCTCGCCTTTACTTCCAAAACAGGCATAATGTTGTCCATCGCCTGGTTAAACGCTTCCAGCGGGTCCTTGCCCGTCTTTTCGCGCACGATATCAAACGCACCGTAAACGATTTTCTGAGCCGTGCCTTTTTTCCCGTCCAGCATGATGTTGTTAATCAATCTCGTTACAACCGTGCTGTTATACATCGGGTCAGCCAATACTTCTCTTTTTGCAATAAATCCTCTTCTTGGCACTGAACTTCCCTCCTTCATTATTAGTTTCAAATGAAATCACAGGTACTCGGCCGCAATAGCGGCCGCTAGCGCACAGTACTCTATTATATTGAAACGACAAATTTTTGTCTGTCTATTTACCAAATAACAACGTACCAGCACTTATTTTGTGATTTTAGCGCCAAAATTATTTCTTTTTCGGTCTCTTAGCGCCATATTTTGATCTTGCCTGGTTGCGGTCAGAAACACCGGATGTATCCAGCGTGCCACGGACAATATGATATCTTACACCAGGAAGGTCTTTCACTCTGCCTCCGCGAATCAGCACAACGCTATGCTCCTGCAGGTTGTGCCCGATGCCGGGAATGTACGCAGAAACCTCAATGCCATTGGTCAGCCTGACTCTGGCAAGTTTACGAAGCGCGGAGTTCGGCTTTTTTGGCGTCATGGTTTTTACTGATGTACACACCCCTCTTTTCTGAGGCGAGTTTACGTTGGTAGTTCTCTTCTTTAAAGTATTCAGGCCTTTTAAAAGCGCCGGCGCTGTAGACTTTTTGACAGAAGTCTCCCTACCTTTTCTCACGAGCTGGTTAAAAGTTGGCATACCTAAATTTCCTCCTTTCTTTTACACAAATTTCTATATTAATATGGAATTAATATAAACAAAATAACCGGAATACTACCGTAAAATTACTGCACAAGCCGCGCCCACGTTTATCCCGCAGGCTTTCCCAAGCTGCTGCTTTGTTTCAAAGTATTCCACCGGCACGAGATTTTCCCTGCAAAGGGACAAAAACGGTTCAATCACATGCGCATCCGCATCCTCAGCGACAAGTGCTTTCGACGCCTGCCCATTTTCTACCGCTTCCGTCGACTGCTTGATTCCAACATAATATCTCGAACCTCGAAGGTCGTCCTGCATGAAAGTTCACACTCCGTTTTCAAGCATACCTCACTATTTTAGCATACTGATACAGCCCTGTCAACATCTTTTTTGTAAAACTAAAGGGCTTAACACCGCTACATTCCGGCTTCACTGTCGGGAATGACATTAGAGCCGATGTATTCGCTGTTATCCAGCACAAAATCGCTCTCATAGGCCAGTTCCGGCTCCGGTTTGCGCGCTTCCTCCACAATGGTATTCTGATATTTCGGCATTCCTGTTCCAGCCGGAACCAGTTTACCAATGATAACATTTTCTTTCAGTCCGACCAGCGGATCGATTTTTCCCTTCGTCGCCGCCTCAGTCAGAACACGTGTCGTCTCCTGGAAGGATGCCGCGGACAGGAAAGAATCGGTTGTCAGCGCAGCCTTCGTGATACCCATAATTATTCTTGTGCAGGTCGCAGGCATTTTGCCATCCGCCTCAAGCTGTTCGTTCACACGCTCAAATTCGTTGACATCCACCAGTGAACCTGCTAGGAAGTTGGAATCACCCGGCTCTTCAACACGTACCCGCCGGAGCATTTGACGAACAATGACCTCGATATGTCTGTCATTGATGTCAACACCCTGCAACCGGTAAACACGCTGAACCTCTTGTGTCAGGTACTGCTGGACAGCCGTAACGTCCTTGACCCGCAAAATATCGTGCGGGTTTACGCTTCCGCCCGTCAACTCGTCACCCTTGGACACATAATCGCCCTCATTAACCTTAATTCTGGAACCATACGGTATGAGGTAGGACTTTGCTTCTCCATCTTTATCGTTTGTAATGACGATTTCGCGTTTTTTCTTGTTTTCTTCCATGCTGACGACACCGTCAATCTCCGCAATGATAGCAAGGCCCTTCGGCTTTCTGGCCTCGAACAATTCCTCGACCCTCGGAAGACCCTGGGTAATATCGTCTCCGGCTACACCGCCGGTATGGAATGTTCTCATAGTCAGCTGGGTACCCGGCTCACCAATGGACTGCGCCGCAATAATGCCGACCGCTTCTCCAACCGGTACTGGGTCGCCGCTTGCCAGGTTGGAGCCATAGCACTTCGAGCAAATTCCGACCTTCGCCTGGCAGGTCAATACGCTGCGTATAACTGCACGTTTCACGCCGGCGTCAACCACCATCTGCGCCATTTTTTCCGTAATCAGAGTCCCTGCCGGAACAAGAACTTCTCCTGTTTCAGGATGAACGATATCCTCTGCCGGAACACGGCCGTTCAGCCTGTCAAACAGGCCTTCGATCAACTCGTTGCCATCCTTAATATCAAACACTTCAATCCCATGCGTCGTGCCGCAATCCTCCTCGCGGATGATAACATCCTGGCTGACGTCTACCAGCCTACGGGTCAAATATCCGGAGTCCGCGGTACGCAGAGCGGTGTCTGCCAGACCTTTCCGGGCACCATGGGATGCGATGAAGTATTCCAGCACATTCAGGCCTTCACGGAAGTTCGCACGAATCGGGATTTCAATCGTTTTACCGGACGTATCGTTCATCAGACCGCACATACCGGCCAACTGGCGAATCTGGTTCCGGCTGCCACGTGCGCCGGAATCGGCCATCATGAAGATTGGATTAAACTTATCCAGATTATCCATCAGCGCGTTTGTGACTTTATCAATCGTTTTCGTCCAGGTATCGATAACAAGATTATACCGTTCCTCATCCGAAATCAAACCGCGCATAAACTGCTTCGTTGTACGGTCAACCGCCTCCTCGGCATCTGCGAGGTACTGTTTCTTCTCTTTTGGCACTTCCATGTCGGAGATAGAAACCGTAATTGCACTCTGCGTCGAATACTTAAATCCGAGCGCCTTGATATGGTCAAGCAGTACCGCCGTTTCGGTCAGGCCATGCACGCGGATACATCTATCAACAATCTTCCCAAGCTCTTTTTTGGTACACAGGAAATCAATTTCCAGCTTAAACGCATTTTCCGGTTTGCTTCTATCCACAAATCCCAGATCCTGCGGGATATCTTCGTTGAATATAAGGCGCCCGACGGTTGCGTCGATCATTTCCTGCCGTTCTTCCCCATCGATAACCTTCGTCATCCTGACCTTAATCGGCGCGTGCAAGCCGACCTCTCCGTTTGTGTATGCAAGCAACGCTTCATTAAAGTCTGAGAACAGCTTGCCTGTTCCAATCTCTTTATCATTGTCGATGGTCAGATAGTATGCGCCCAAAACCATATCCTGTGTTGGGACCGTTACTGGACGGCCGTCCTGTGGTTTCAGCAGGTTATTTGCGGAAAGCATTAGGAAACGGGCCTCCGCCTGCGCTTCCGGAGACAGCGGCAGGTGGACCGCCATCTGGTCGCCGTCGAAGTCCGCGTTGTAAGCGGTACAAACCAACGGGTGAAGTTTCAGGGCACGCCCTTCCACCAGAATCGGTTCGAACGCCTGAATTCCAAGCCTGTGCAGGGTAGGCGCACGGTTTAAGAGCACCGGATGATCCTTAATGACATCCTCCAGGACATCCCAAACCTCCGGTTTCACCCGTTCTACCATCCGTTTTGCACTTTTTATGTTGTGAGCCAGGCCGTCGTTAACCAGTTTCTTCATAACAAACGGCTTAAAGAATTCGACTGCCATTTCCTTTGGCAG
>CABSKZ010000121.1 GCA_902478395.1 uncultured Eubacteriales bacterium
CTCTTTTCCCTCAGAACTGATATCGATTACCTGTCCGCCAATCATTCCTTCCGTTCCCGCTGCATCCGCGATGATTTTTAGCCCTTCGAGCGTTACAGCCGGAACGACCGCAGAGTGGTTTAGGACTGTCTCAAATGCCCGGTTTAACAGGGCATCTCCTGCAAGCAGCGCCATTGCCTCACCATATACAATATGGTTTGTAGGCTTGCCGCGCCGAAGTTCATCGTTGTCCATGCATGGCAGATCGTCGTGAATCAGCGAATAGGTATGTATCATTTCGATCGCACAGGCAAAGGGCATCACATCTTCTTCATTCCCGAACAATTCCGCGCACGCCATGGCAAGCACGGGACGAATCCGTTTTCCACCCGCAAACAAGCTATATTTCATAGCTTCATAAATAATAGCCTGGTGATTGTCTTTTGTATCAAAATATTTGTCAAGCCACTGCCCCGCCAGCTTAATTTTTTGCTCTAAATTGTCTAAAAATTCCACACTATTCCTCCTGACTGTCAAGTGGTTCTTCTGAAATGGAGCCGTCTTCTTCCCGCGTCAAAACCGTTACTTTCTGCTCTGCCTTGTCCAAAATATCCTGGCAGGATTTGGAGAGCTTAATTCCTCTGTCGAACAGCTTTAATGCCTCATCTAATTCCAGCTCCCCTTTTTCCAAAGAGGAAACGATTGTTTCCAGCTCCCCGATGGATTCCTCGAAGCTTTTTCCCTTTGCCATTTGATCCTCCGTCCTTATAACAAGATTTCATCACTTCCGGTATATCCGCATTTTGGGCAGATTACTGTGCCGCCTTTGAGTTCCTGGCCGCATTTTTTACAATACCGTTTTCCTCCGGTTATCGATTGCTTTGTCCGTTTCAGTTCTTTTTTCAGTTCCTCAATCTGCTGCGTCTGCCCGTCGAGCTGTTCCATCAGCATCGGAAGCACAAACAGGACGATACCAGCTACCACGCTTGTGAAAAACAGCATGAGTGCTTCCAAAATTTGTCCCATCACAAGACAGACGACAAGAGATGCCAGGCCGTAAAACAAAATCATGACTCCTGAGATTTTAAACAAGATACCCAAAAAACGTTTTGTCTTTTCGTACATTATATTACCCCTTTTTCCAGTTCATTATGATTTTCCCGCATATAATAAAACAGATATTGCTGCGCAAAACCCGCATCATTTCCAAATTTATTCTCCGCGAACTGCCGAACACTTTTCCTGTCCAGCGATTCGTGATACAGCGTGTTCAATACCTTCCGTACCCATACATCAACAGGGAACGCCTCGCGTTTGCCCGCACCGAACAACAAGATGCAATCCGCTACCTTCGGGCCGACGCCGCAAATTTTCATCAGCTCTGCCCGCGCTGTATCAACCGGCGCTTGCTCCACAAGCCGCAAATCTACTTCTCCGCTGTTTACTTTATAAATAGCGTCTAAAATATACTTGTCACGATATCCAGCTTTCAGCGGCCCGAGGTCCTTCGCTGTGATATGCAAAAGCTGTTTTGCTGCCGGAAACGTGTAAAACCTTCTGCCGCAGAAATCAACCGGTGTGCCAAATAAGGTACAAAACCGTTCAATAATCCCCTTGATTCTTGGAATATTGTTATTCGCGGAAATAATGAAGGAAAGAATACATTCCCACAAATCCTGCCGGAGGATGCGGATGCCGGAGCCATATGTGACAGCCCGCATTAAAACCGCGTCGCCCGTCAGCCTGGATTTAACTGCGAGATAATCCGTATCCAAATCAAAATAACGTTTCCAAAAAACATCAAACTCGTTTCGCGGCGTATTTTTAAAAATTAATTCATTTTCTCTGCTTGAAAGTATAAGCGGCTTTCCGCCGGCAATGCCGGTATAGCTGCCATCCTCCAAACGCTCCCACCGGAAACACTGGCCACACTCAAAAATGTGTTCCGGAACGAAATCTGTCACACCTGAAACAATCAAATTTCCATTTTCTTCGCGTATTCTCATCATTCTCTGCCTGTCAGTTCGCCTTCAAACTGAAGGCCGGAAAACGCCTGCTGGCGCAATGCCTCATATAATACAACCGCAACGGAGTTGGAAAGATTTAATGAACGGTTTCCGTCAGCCATCGGTATCCGGATTGCGTGATCATAATGTTCCCGGAGCAGATCTTCCGGCAATCCGCGCGTTTCTTTGCCAAATACCAAATAGTCGCCGTCTTGATAGGCTGGCTCCGAATACAGGTGTTTTCCTTTCGTCGTGGAAAAATAATAATTTCCCTTGCATTTGTTGAAAAAATCATTCAAATTTTCATAATACCGAATATCCAACTCATGCCAATAATCGAGGCCAGCACGTTTCAATTTTCTGTCATCAATTGCAAATCCCATCGGTTTTACAATATGTAAAATACTTCCCGTCGCTTTGCAGGTTCTTGCAATATTCCCCGTGTTCTGAGGAATTTCCGGCTCGACGAGCACAATATTCATCGCCATGAAATAATCTCCTATGCCTTGATATAATCAACAAACCGCTTAATCCGCTCCAGCGCCTCCTGAATATTTGCAATACTGTAGGCGTACGAACAGCGGATAAATCCTTCCCCGCTTGCGCCAAAAGCGGTTCCTGGAACTACTGCGACCTTCTCTTTGTACAGTAGTTGCTCACTGAAATCATTGGAGTTCAGCCCAGTTGACTGAACGGATGGAAACACATAGAACGCGCCTTCTGGTTCAAAGCAATCCAGCCCCATCTTTCGGAATCCGTCCACGATGACACGGCGGCGGTAATTGTATTCTTCCCGCATACGGTTGATGTCTTCGTCACCATTTTTGAGCGCTTCTACCGCCGCATACTGGCTGGTCGTCGGCGCACTCATAATTGCGTACTGATGAACCTTTGTCATGACGGAAATAATTTCCGCCGGGCCAACTGCATAGCCCAGCCGCCAGCCCGTCATCGCATAGGTTTTGGAAAAGCCGTTTACAATAATGGTTCGTTCCTTCATCCCTGCAATATTCGCAATAGAAGTATGCTTTCGTCCATAAGTAAGCTCCGCGTAAATTTCGTCCGACAGCACCATAATATTGGTCCCGCGCAGAACCTCTGCAATTTTCTCCAAATCCTCGCGCGTCATAATCCCGCCGGTCGGATTGTTTGGATAAGGCAGAATCAAAAGTTTTGTTTTCGGCGTAATCGCTGCCTTAAGCTGGTCTGGCATTAATTTAAACCGATTTTCAGCTTTGGTGACAATCGGAACTGGAACGCCCCCCGCAAGAACTGTGCAAGGCGCATAACAGACAAAGCATGGTTCCGGAATCAACACCTCGTCCCCTGGATTTATCAGTGAACGGATGCAAAGGTCAATCGCTTCGCTTCCGCCGACTGTGACCACCACCTCCGTCTCGGGTATGTAGGACAGTTCCTGCCGGCGTTCCATATAGCTGACGATTTCACGGCGCAGCTCTATGAGACCCGCATTGGAGGTATAGTGCGTGTATCCATGCTCCAGCGAGTATATTCCTTCATTGCGCACATGCCACGGCGTAACAAAGTCAGGCTCGCCTACACCGAGGGAAATCGCATCCTTCATTTCGCTGACAATGTCAAAAAATTTCCGGATGCCGGACGGCGCCAGTCCCTTCGCCTTTTCTGACAATAGATTATTATAATTCACAGCGTGATTACCTCCCGGGTATCTTCAATCTGGTCGTTCACCACGATTCCGTCGATTTTATATTTTCTCAGCACAAAATGGGTAGCGGTGCTGATGACGCCCTCCATCGGCGCAAGCTTTTCCGCGACAAACAGGGCGACCTCCTTCATGCTCCGTCCTTCCACAACAACCGCAATGTCAAAGCCGCCAGACATCAGGTAAACCGAGGCAACCTCTTCATACTGGTAAATACGTTCCGCAATTTTATCAAATCCTTCGTTTCTCTGCGGCGTCACGCGCAGCTCGATGATGGCGGAAACAGGTTCGCGCGCGGTTTTCTCCCAGTTGACGATGGTTTTATACCCAAGAATCGTTTTGTTCTGCTCGTACACTTCAATTTCTTTCTTTATCGTTTCAATATCCTCATTCAGCATAACAGCAATTTGTTCGGCCGAAAGTGTTGCGTCCTTCTCCAGTAGCTTTAGAATCTTTTCCATTCTGCTCACCCTTTCCGCAATCTTTGCGTATCTATTTATTGTGCGGCGTTTTCCGCCCCATTTGTCAGCGTGCCTACACCTTCTATTACAACACTTATGCTGTCGCCCGGAAGAACCGGGCCGACGCCGGATGGTGTGCCTGTTGTGATAACATCGCCCGGAAGCAGCGTCATAATTCCAGAGAGGAAGCTGACGAGCTGGCATACATTAAAAATAAAATGGCGGGTATTGGAATGCTGTCTAACCACTCCGTTTTGTATCAGTTGAATATCTAAATGATCCGGATTGATTTCCGTTTCAATGGTTGGTCCAAACGGTGCGAACGTGTCAAATCCCTTTGCGCGGATCCACTGACCGTCTTTTTTCTGCAAGTCCCGCGCAGTGACGTCATTGAGGCAAGTATAGCCCAAAATATACGCATCCGCCTGTTCCTCGCTGACATGGCGCGCTTCTTTCTTAATGACGACAGCAAGCTCGGCCTCGAAGTCCACCCGTTGTGACTGCTTCGGAAGCACAATATTTTTTCCATGCGCCAGCGCGGCTGTGGCCGGTTTAATGAAAATTTTCGGTTCTTCCGGAATTGGCTCTCCGAACTCTACAGCGTGGTCACGGTAATTTAACCCGACCGCCAGAATTTTGCTTGGCTGCACCGGAGTCAAAATTTCAGCTTCATTAAACGGGATACGCTGCGTTCCCACTGACCAGTCTCCAAAAATATCACCGTCTATTACTTTGATATCTTCTCCATCCAGAACGCCATAGGAGATTTCTCCCTGATAATAATACCGCAATAGCTTCATTCTTCCTCATCCTCACTTAAAACACAGCCATAGATGTATTCCCAAAAATCGTCCACACATTCTGTCTGCTGGGTAGAAAACGGAATCAAAACGTCGCCGTCCTGCAAATCCAGCGTTTCAATGATTAACTGTAAATTTTCACTCAATTGTTTTTTGGAAAGCTTATCGCACTTTGTGGCAAATACCACCGCATATTCTGATCTATTTCGAATCCATTCCATCATCATGACGTCGTCAAGAGACGGCTTATGCCGCGAATCTACGAGGAGAATGACCTGTTGAAGCTGTGGGCGGCTGTTCAAATATTCATCGATCATCTGCCCCCATTTTTCGATTTCTCCCTTTGAGCGCGCAGCGTAACCGTATCCGGGCAAATCGACAATGGTCAGCTTATTATCCACATTATAAAAATTAATTGTCACCGTCTTCCCGGGCGTTGCACTGACTCGGGCAAAATTCCGCCGGTTCAAGATTTTATTTATCATGGAGGATTTGCCTACATTCGACCGGCCGACAAGCGCGATTTCCGGTACCACGGTGGGCGGGTACTGCTCTTTCCGCACAGCGGAGATAAGCAGCTCAAGGTTGTTCGGATTCACTTTCATATCTGTTCCTCCGCTTCTATGTAAATTAGGGGCAGACTGCCCCTGGTAATTTAGACCAATGTCTTTTCCTGATTTTCCCGGTACGCCTTCACCGGATGCACCAACGCAATTTTCAACACCTCTTCCATTTTAGAAACAGGTACGATTTTGACATGCTCTTTGACGACTTCTTCCAGTTCGTCAATATCTTTTTTATTTTCCGCAGGAATGACAATCGTCTTGATTCCCGCGCGGTAAGCCGCCAGCGTCTTTTCCCGCAGCCCCCCGATAGGGAGCACCCTGCCGCGCAGGGTAATTTCTCCTGTCATCGCAACGTCCCGCTTGACCGGAATTTGGGTCAGCGCGGAGGTCAGGGCGGTTGCTATGGTGATACCTGCAGAAGGACCATCTTTCGGTGTTGCACCCTCCGGTACATGGATATGAATATCCTTCTCTTTATAGAACTGCCCGTCGATTCCCAGCTTGTCCGCATTTGCGCGCACATAGCTAATTGCCGCCTCAGCAGATTCCTTCATCACATCGCCAAGCTGTCCGGTCAGTTGGGTCTTTCCGGTTCCCTTCATAATATTGACTTCGACATTCAGGGTATCGCCGCCTACCTGTGTCCAGGCCAATCCTGTCACGACGCCGATTTCATTCTGTTTGTGTATCTGTTCAAAGCCAAAAATCTTTTTACCAAGAAATTCTTCAATGTTTTTAGCGGTTACCTTCACCTCGTCCTTTTTCTCTTCCACCAGCATCAGGGCCGCTTTCCGGCAAATGTTTGCCATTTTCCGTTCGAGGTTTCTTACGCCGGCCTCGCGCGTGTAGTAGTTGATAACGGCACGAATCGCCCCATCATTGACAGAAAGCTGTTTTTCTGCGAGACCGTGTTTTTTCCTCTGTTTAGGAAGCAGGTGCTTCTTACAGATATGGAACTTCTCCTCCGCCGTATAACCAGACAGTTCCAGAACCTCCATACGGTCAAGCAGCGGGCGCGGAACTGTGTCCAGCGTATTCGCCGTAGCAATGAATAGAACCTTCGACAGATCAAAATCCACTTCGAGGTAATGGTCGCGGAATGTGCTGTTCTGTTCTCCGTCTAAGACTTCCAGCATAGCGGAAGCCGGATCGCCGTGGAAATCGGCGCTCATTTTATCAATCTCATCAAACAGCATCAACGGATTATTCGATTTTGCCTGTTTCATGGCAGCAATGATTCTTCCCGGCATCGCGCCGATATAAGTTTTCCTGTGTCCGCGGATTTCCGCTTCATCCCGCACGCCGCCAAGCGATATGCGGACATAGTTTTTGCCGAGGCTCTCTGCGATAGATTTCGCGATAGACGTTTTACCAACGCCCGGAGGTCCGACCAGGCAGAGAATCGGCCCGGACAGGCTGCCAGTGATTTGCTTGACAGCAAGATATTCCAAAATGCGTTCCTTCACTTTTTTCAAGCCGTAATGGTCGCGTTCCAGAATTTTTTTTGCCTTTTTTAAATCAACGCTATCTTTTGTAGAAATCCCCCACGGCAGGTCGCAAATCCAACTCACATAATTGCGGATAACATTCGCTTCCGGATTGCCATACGGCATTTTCTGCATCCGGTCCAGCTCCGCTTCGCACTTCTCCATCACATGCTCCGGAACTCCAGCTTTTTTCAGACGCTCACGGTACTCTTTAATTTCAAGCCCTACACCGTCTTTATCGCCAAGTTCCTCCTGAATCACGCGCATCTGCTCCCGCAGGAAGTATTCCCTCTGGTTCTGGTCGATGCTTTGTTTCACCTTTTTGTTAATCTCCTGGTCGTAATTCAATATTTGTATTTCTTTTACGACCAGTGCAATCAATTTTTCCATCCGTCGCTTGATGTCAAATTCGTTCAAGATTTCCTGCTTTTCACGCACATGAACCTGCATGTTGGAAGCAATGGAATCAGCCAATTCAGACGGGTCTTTAATGCCCTCCATGGAAAACAGCGCTTCCGCCTTGACGCGGTTGCTGTTCATACTATAGGTTTCAAACTCACGAATTAATCTTCTGTGCAAGGCTTCCAATTCCAAGTCCCCAGGCTCTGGCTCCGGCACACAGGCAAGCTCGCTGATTTCTACAAAATTATATGGTTCATCACTGATAATCTGGTTCAAGCGTGCACGCCGGATTCCTTCCACCAGAACCCGGACCATATTGCTCGGCAATTTTACGACCTGTTTTACCCTGCAAACTGTTCCGACCTTCTCTAAATCCTGCATTTTAGGATCATCAACAGTAATATCGTCCTGCAAGGTTAAAAAGACGGTCTGGTCGTTAACCATTGCTTCCTCAAGCGCCAGCACGGATTTTTCCCGTACCATATCAAAATGCATAATCGTATGCGGAAATATCACAAGGCCTCTCAGCACTATCTTCGGCATGGAGAC
>CABSKZ010000122.1 GCA_902478395.1 uncultured Eubacteriales bacterium
ATCGAATGACACATCTTGAGATACCCAACAATATCTTTAACTAAGGGAAACGGGAGATGGATATCCGGACATCACCATGCTGCCGGCGTTAGCAAATTACTTTGGAATCAGTATTGATGAATTGCTCGGCATGAGCGAAATTGCAAAAAACAATCAATACTGTGAAATCAATCGAATATGGGATGAAAACAATAAAAAAGGGTTGCATCAAGAGAATGTCGCACTTATGCGCCAATCACTAAAAACCTTTCCGAACAATTCTCTTTTACTTGTTCAGCTATCCACATCACTTGAAAAACTGGACGGAACAAATGAAGAAAAACTCCAACATTTGCGAGAATCCATAGCTGTTCAGGAACAAATTCTTCGATATGGGGAAGATTCAGAGGTGCGCGGCGCAACACTTTATAACATATGTTTCGCATACTGGAAAGTCGGTGATTATGACAAGGCGTTGGAGCAAGCGAAGAAACTTCCAAACCTCTACAAAGCACGCGAAAATGCTCTTGTATATTTTCTGCGGAGTGAGGAAAAGCATAAGGTTGCAAAAGAAGCACTCGCTTCGATTGCATGGGTAATTGCTCATCACATGACTGCCCTTTATGAAACAGAAAATGACCCAACCTACCTGGCCAAAGCAGAAAAGATACTCGACATACTTTTTACGAGTGAAACGGAAAACAATTTTATCAAATCAATTCGTGAGCGAATCCGTAAGAGAGTTTCCCAATAACACAAATTCAGGGATAATCACGCCTCTATTTCGGGCAGAGAAAGAAAGACAGCACAGAAGATATTTCTACCTTCTATGCTGTCTTTTGCCTTTGCTAACGCCCATAAGGTTGTGTTTGACTGTTGTTTTCAAATTACTGCCTTATGTGGCATTAGCGGCAGTCCCTTTTTATTTAAACAAACAGGTTAACAACAAACGCCACAATACTGCTGCCGAAGGTCATGATGATTCCCGCCGCTATGACGCCCAAAATAATGGACGGCAGCGCCTTTTTCATCCGCATGTTCAGCAAGGCCGCTATCAGAGCGCCCGTCCACGCACCGGTTCCGGGAAGCGGAATTGCCACGAAGAGGAACAGACCCCACATCTCATATTTCGTAACCTTTTCCGAATGCTTCATCGCCTTGTTTTCCAGCCATTCTCCGAACCGTCGGAACAATTTCGTATGTAACAAATAATTCAGTATTGGCCTAATCAACAACAAAATAAACGGCACCGGCAGAATATTGCCCAAAACCGACAGGATATAAATGATCCACGGATTCATCCCCAGCACAAAGCCAAGCGGAATCGCGCCGCGCAGCTCCACGATTGGAAACATGGAAACCAAAAACACCAACAACTCGCTTGGAATATTAAATCCCTGAAAAAAACTGATTATCGCTTCTGACATAGCTTCTCTCCTTTTTTCGTTATGGCACCGTGACAGTTTCCGTGCCGTCTACCGCCTCGCGGATAAGCGCTTCGCAATCCAGCAGTTCTTCCGATTCTTTAATGCGGTCCAGCTTCGGCTTGGTTGCAGGATGCTTCGGCGTAAACACAGTGCAGCAGTCCTCATATGGCAGGATGGAGGTTTCAAACGTGTCTATTTTCCGTGCGATTTCCACAATTTCGTCCTTATCCATGCCGATTACCGGACGGAAAACCGGCATATTGACCGCTTCATTTGTGACGCACAGCGCCTCCACCGTCTGGCTTGCGACCTGCCCGATGCTTTCGCCTGTAACCAATGCCAGAGATTGATTCCGGCGCGCTATCCGTTCTGCTATCTTCATCATAAACCGCCGCATGATAATTGTCATCTGTTCCGACGGGCATTTCTGCTTAATTTCCAGCTGAATCTGCGTGAACGGCACGATATGTACACGCAGGCCGCCGGTATATCTTCCGACAATTTTCGCCAGCTCAAGCACCTTTTCCTTCGCGCGCTCGCTGGTATATGGATAGGAAAAGAAATGAACCGCGTCGATTGTCACGCCGCGTTTCGCTACCATGTAGCCCGCTACGGGGCTGTCGATTCCACCAGACAGCAGCAGAGTCGCACGGGAATTGCTGCCGACAGGCATCCCCCCCGGCCCTTTGGTTTTTTCACCGCAGTACACATATGCACTGGTATCGCGCACCTCTACCGTTACAATTTGGTCGGGGTGTTTCACGTCGACCGCAAGGTTGTCAAATGCCGTGTGGATATAGCCGCCGACCTCCCGGCAAATGTCCGGAGATTTCAGCGGAAATTTCTTGTCCGACCGCTTGGCCTCCACCTTAAAGGTTTTGCACCGGCTGAGCACAGGCGCAAGTGCCTCCACCGCCCCCTTTTGTATGGCCTCCAGTTCCTTCGGGAAAACATATGCCCTCGTGATGGACACAATTCCAAACACACGGGAAAGCCGGTCAATACAGCTGTCTATTTCGTTTCCGTCCGCGACTTCTATGTAAACCGTCGCCTGCGCTTTCCAGATTTTTGTTTTGATGCCCGCAAGCGCCTTGGCAATGTTCTTGATTAAAATATCCTCAAACGCGGGGCGGTTTAACCCTTTTAAAATAATTTCCCCGTATTTAACCAGGATAATTTGCTGATGGTTCATCATGTTCCTCCTCTGTTAGTCAGTCAGATGTTTCAGTTGAATGGGATTTGTATTGACACATTCATAAAAAATGCGCTCGCTTTCTGCTTTGACTGGGGCAAACGAATAGCCATCGTATACCTCCCGTACCGTGAAGCCAGCCGCCTCCAGCGCCGAAAGAATTTCCCCTTCTGTGTAGCACCGCTGGGTATGCTCTTCGTCGAAGCGCTCATACAGCCCGTTTTCTTGTTCCAGAAAAAAATTGAGATAAAAATTGCAGAGCTTTGACGCCTCGTCATATACGTTTTCCCATGTATAAAAAATGCCGTCCGTCTCATAGGTGTAGACATTGTCCGCGAGAATCGTTTGAAATTTATACGGGGAATTGATGTCAAACAGCAGTAAGCCGTTCGGATTCAGATAGTTGTTGCAAAGGGTGAAAACATGAACCAGTTCTTCATAATCCGTTATGTAATTGACGCTGTCGAGCGCACAGACGATTGCGTCCACCGTGCCGTACAGTTCAAACTCCTGCATCGGCTGTTCAAGAAACAGCACACCGCCGCACTGCGTTTTTTCCCGCGCGGCCATCAGCATTTCTTCCGACGCATCAATCCCTATCATATCGTAGCCGCGCGAAGCAAGTTCCCCCGTCAGGCTTCCTGTACCGCAGGCGAGGTCCAGAACAAGGCTGGGCCTTTGGCCGTTTTTTTGAAAAATCTGTTCGAGGAAATCTGCCATTTCGCGGTAACCGACGTCGAAGGTCAGGCTGTCATAAATTTCAGCAAACCTTCCGTAACACTGTTCCATACTCAATCTCCCTTTTTCTCCACGCCCTTGATTTGCTCCCAGTATTTTTTAATCGCCTGTTCGTTCTTGTTCTCACCGCCGGCATAATATTTCCGGTTCCGGATGTTTTCCGGCAAATAGTCCTGTTTTACATAGTGGTTCGGAAATTCATGCGGATACTGGTAGGTCAGCCCACGGCCCATCTTTTTCGCGCCGCCGTAGTGCGTATCCTTCAAATGTTTTGGTACGTCGCCGGTATCCATAGTGGCAATATCGTGCATTGCGGCGTCAATCGCATTGATGGCCGAATTGGATTTCGGAGCGGTTGCAAGGAGCAGCACTGCTTCGCACAGCGGGATGCGGGCTTCCGGCATTCCAAGCTGGAGGGCGCAGTCCACACAGGCCTTGACAATAGCAACCGCCTGTGGGTAGGCCAGGCCGATATCTTCTGCCGCTGTCACCATCAGCCGGCGGCAGGCGATCAGCATATCCCCGCCGGACAGCAGGCGGGCAAGATAGTGGACAGCAGCGTCCGGGTCGCTGCCCCGAAGCGATTTCTGGAAGGCGCTTATTACATCATAGTGGCTGTCGCCGTCCTTGTCGTGCCGGAATGCCTTTTTATTCGTACACTGCTCCACAAATTCCGTTGTAATAGCTATTTTTTTATCCTTTCCAATCGTCGCGGCCATGACGCAAAGCTCGAGCGTATTTAATGCCTTGCGCACGTCGCCGGACGCGGTCTGGCTGATAAATTCCAATGCCGCCTCGTCGGTCTCGATACGGACCGCAAGCTCGTCCTCCAAAATGGAAACACCGCGGCGGACAGCCGCAATGATGTCCGTCATTTCAACAGGAAGGAACTCAAACACCGTGGCCCGGCTCAAAATCGCGTTATAAATATAGAAGTACGGATTTTCCGTGGTACTTGCTATCAGGGTGATGGAACCGTTCTCAATGAATTCCAGCAGCGACTGCTGCTGCTTTTTATTGAAATTCTGAATCTCATCCAAGTATAGTAAGACACCGTTTGCCCCCTCGAGTGTGCCTAAATCCGCCGTGATAGCCTTGATGTCAGATACGGAGGCGTTTGTTGCGTTCAGCTTGTACAGCTTTTTACCCGACATTTTTGCGGCAATGTTCGCAATCGTTGTCTTTCCGGTCCCAGACGGGCCGTAGAAAATCATATTCGGTATATTTTTTGATGTAATCAGCTTATACAGCACCTTGCCCTTTCCGACCAAATGCCGCTGTCCAACCACATCCTCAAGCGTTTCCGGACGAATCCGGTCCGCAAGCGGACTTCCCATAGCGCTCACCGCCTTTCTGCGTTACACCGAAAAAGGGACCAGCCTTCATCCACATGATGAATGCCGACCCCTTTCCATTATCAAACGTTTATTTCTTTTTGAGTGCAATCACAATTTTCCGGTTCGGCTCCTCGCCGATACTGTAAGTATCTACTTCCGGATTGTTTTGCAAAGTCGAGTGTATAATTCTGCGCTCGTTGGAGCTCATAGGCTCCAGCGTCACCTTTTTGCGTGTTTTTACGACGGAGCGCGCCAGGTTTTCCGCCAGCTTGACCAGCGTGGCCTGCCGTTTGCTGCGGTAATTTTCTGTATCCAGAACAACCTTGACATACTCGCCGTCGCCGCGGTTCACCGTCAGGCTGGTCAGGTGCTCCAGCGCATCAAGTGTGTCGCCGCGCTTGCCGATCACAATCCCCATGTTCTCGCCGGACAGGTCAATCTTCATGAGCTTTTCGGTCTTTTCAATATCAATGTCGACCTTCAGGCCCATTGCAAAAAATACATCGTTTAAGAAATCGCGTGCGCGGCCCTCTAAATCCAACTTGGGTTCGACGCGTACAACAGCGTCCTTCGCGCCGATGCCGAACAGCCCTCTCGCGCCCTCGTCTACTACTTCTACACTCACTTTATCCCTCGTGAGGCCAAGTTCCTGCAGAGCAAGCTCAACAGCGGCCTCAACGGTTTTCGCCGATTTTACGATACTCTTACTCATTTTTTCCTCCTTTTTTGCTCACGTTCCCTATAGTGCTCCTTTTCCGGTTCCTCCTCCGGCTTATGGGCAAAATAATTCGTCAAAACATACTGCTGAGCAATCTGGATGATGTTGGATAAAATCCAGTAGAAGCCGAGACCAGCCGGTAGGGAAAAGGAAATGAAGATGGTCATAATCGGGAAAAAGTAGGTCATCATCTGCATGCTGTTTCCCATAGGATTATCCGAATTGCTCTGTTTGGGCGTTCCGTTCATCTTATTCGTCAGCCAGGAGGACAGAAACGTGGTGAGTCCAGCCAGGATCGGAATTAACAGCAACGGCGTCAGCTCTGTAAATGTTGGAGTCTGCGACAGGTTCAGGCCGAAGAAATTGAAGTCAATCGGCTGGATGTTGACGGACGGGAATGCTGCCTGCAGTTCTGCCGAATGGTGGAACATGGCGTCCGCTATCGGAATCTGATTGTTCGCGTTCCCTGTAAAGCCCAGCGGCGACAGAACGTCCAAAACCTCCTGAATCGTCGGCAGGCCATGTTTGCCGAGCTGCATGACATAGGTCAACGGATTCCGGATGATGTTGTACAAACCAATGAGAATCGGAAACTGTATCAAAAGCGGCAGGCATCCGCCCATAGGATTGATTTTATTGTTCTGGTACAGCTTCATCGTTTCCTGATTCAGCTTTTCCTTATCATACTGGTACTTTTTCTGTATTTCAGCCAGCTTTGGCTGGATTTTCTGCATTTTAGACATGGATTTCTGCTGTTTCACGGAAAGCGGCAGCAGAATCGCTTTTGTAACTAACGTAAATAGGACAAGTGCCCAGCCGTAGTTCCCGATGAACATGTAAATAAACCGGAACAAATACCCAAGCGGCACGTTGATAATATCAAAAATTGAACCCAATCGTTTTCCTCCTCTGGTGTAACCCCTCTAGTACAAAATTGAAGCCGTATAAATAATACCGTCTTGACAACCGCGGAATGTAACTACCTTCCGTTATAATAAAGTTTTGTCTATGTCAAAAGCTGTTTTACATGGCGTATAGGCAAGACCGGAGATATCGGTCTGCTTCTTTACCCATTAAAAATCGAGTCCCCCATTATAGCGTTGTCATCCCTGCTGGTTATTTAACCGGGTCATAGCCGCCCTCGTGGAACGGATGGCATTTCAAAATGCGCTTCAGCGCCATTAAGCCGCCTTTGAGTGCGCCCTTTTTTTCAATCGCTTCCAGCGCGTAGGCCGAGCAGGTCGGGTAAAACCTACAACTCGCTGGTTTATACGGCGAGATATATTTTCTGTAAAAGCGTATCATTCCAATTAACAGGTGTTTCATGCCGGTTCCTCTGTTTTCTTTTGGCAGCCCGGGGCCCCTTCCGCTTCCTGCATCAAAAGCCCGGCCTGCTGCAGCAGTTTGTTCACTGCCGCGGCGACTGCCTGGTACGAATCTGCCGCCAGGCTGTCTTCCCGGGCGACAAAAATCAGGTCATACCCCGTTCTGACCTGCGGCTCCGCGAGTCGGTAACTTTCCTTTAAAAGGCGGCGAATCCGGTTGCGCCGCACCGCCTTTGCAAGCTTTTTCCCCACCTTGAGTCCGAGCCGGTTACGCCGCGACCCATTCGGCAGGTAATACAATACAAAAAACCTGTGGTATGTTCTTTTTCCTTTGCGATAAATCCTCAAAAACTGCTCGTTTCTGTTTAAACTGATGGTATGTTCCATAAAATTGGATCCTTTTTCGGATTTGGGCCTGCCAAACTGCTGAATTATGAAGAAAGCCGCTGAAGAAAAGTACCTCAGCGACCAAAATTCATTCACACTATGCAGACAGTACCTTTCTGCCCTTTAGTCTTCTTCTCGCTAAAACCTTTCTGCCGGAACGAGAGCTCATACGGCTTCTGAAGCCATGATCTTTTTTCCTTTTCCGGGTATTCGGCTGAAATGTTCTTTTCAATTGTTCCACCTCCCATGACGACCCCGAATGGTCTGACAATCATACCACTTTCGTTTTTATCATATACTTTACATATTATATAGTGTTGAAGAGGAGTTGTCAATAGTTTTTTTCGCTAAATATATGAATAAAAAATGAAAAAATGAAAAAAGTGCTGTTGTTTTCCATTTGTTTGTGGTATAATGGCATTCGGAATTCTGATGCAATTCATTTTTAGGAGGCAGTTTATGCGAATAGATTTATCATGTCCCGTGGAAAGCCGGGGCGTAACCGTGAAAAATAACAGCAAAACAGGTGAGCCGTATGCTCTGTTCCGGTTGTTTAACCTAAGCGACAAGACGATTCAGGGACTGAATTACCAGGTGAATGCTTACGATGCGTTCGGCAAAGAGCTTGGTTCCATCGCCGTTTCTCTCTCGGACCTCGACGGAAAACCAAAAGAATTCTTTGCGGCGAACAAAGCGATTTCTTTAAAAGATTACCCGGAAGCGAAGCATTTTGTACCGGAATTTGAGGAAATTACATTCGAAGACGGGAGCGTGTACACACCGTCTGACGATATTATTGATATTGATATTGCAGAGCCGGATT
>CABSKZ010000123.1 GCA_902478395.1 uncultured Eubacteriales bacterium
GTGTCGGTTTCTGCAGTACAAAATCAGCCCAATACCGACTATCACACACAAAATCGCCACAATTTGTGACACACGGATTGGCCCCCAAGTGAGGCTGTCTGTCCGCAGGCCTTCTATCCAGAACCTTCCAAGCCCATACCCGGCAAGATATGCAAGGAATATTTCCCCGTCAAATTTTTGATACTTCCGGTACCAGAGCAACACGAGAAATACACCGAGATTCCAAAGCGATTCGTATAAAAATGTCGGATGCACCATAATGCCCAAATCGACCAGTTCCATCCGCCACGGCATCATCGTTTCACTTCCATACGCCTCTGCATTGATGAAATTCCCCCACCGGCCGATTGTTTGCCCTATCAACAGACCAAATGCGCCCAAATCGAAAATTTGAGTGAATGGAATCTTTTTCACATGGCAGTAAATAACCGTGGACAGGCACGCGCCGATAATTCCACCATAGATGGCGATGCCGCCCTCCCAAATTTTGAACACGCTCAAAAAATTGTCCTTGTACTGGTCCCACTCAAAAACCACATAATAGATGCGCGCGCAGATAATGGCCGCCGGGAGGCCAAAAATAACAATATCTAAAATCGTGTCCTGGCTAATCTCTTTTTTCTTTGCTTCCCTGGAAACAAACAGGAACGCAAGCAGAATTCCAGCCGCGATAATGACGCCGTACCAATGAATTTTCATGCCGAATACCGTGAAATATTCCCTTACATTGAACGGCCCAATGCCAAGACCAGGAAACGCGATTGTGTTTATCATATGTACCACCCTTTCCGGTAAGCAGGCGGAAGAGCGCCGCTTGCTTACCGCCTGTTATCCTTCATTTTTAAGTGACCGGTTCAATGACAGAAAGCACCGAGCGCCCCGCGTCCAGCTGGTTCAGCCGGGCATTCACATCGGCCAGCTTCACGGTCTCCATGACATCAACAAAGTCGAACATGCCAATGCCGTTCATCACATTGGAAATAAAGCTGTGCGCCACCGCGTTAATATTGTTGAACTGTTTAATATACCGGCCCCAAAACGCTTTTTTTACCCGGTCAAAATCGGCCTGTGCAATGCCGGACTTCTGCATTTCTGCGATTCCCTCCAGCACGACCGATTTTACCTTTTGCGGATCCTTGCTCTCGCCGGAGAGCACCGTAAAGCCGTAGTCCTTTTCGCAATCTACCTCTGTACTCAGTTCGCCCAATATATAGCCTTCGTTGTACAGCTTATTATAAATTCCGCTGGACTTTCCAAATAGAATTTCCGCAAGAATCGAATTCTCAATACTCTTTCTCAGCAACGCCTTGCCGTCATACCCACAGTCTGGATCCTTGAAGCCGAACATGAACATCGGCACGGATACGCTGAGCTGCTGCACGACTTCACTTTTCAGCACCGTATCCGGTTCGTTCCCATAATCGCGTATAATTTCCTGCGCAAATGGCTCAGAATCCTTCGCATTCTGCTCTACACATTCGGCAACCTGTTCCGGATCGACGTCGCCAATGACAAACAGCACCATGTTTGACAAGTTGTAAAACGTGTTGTAGCAAGTGTACAAAATATCCTTGTCTATTTTCGAAATAGATTCGACCGAACCGGAAATATCTTTGCGGACTGGATGCTCCGCATACATGGCGGACAGAAAATTCATCATCACGCGCCAGTCCGGGTCGTCGTCATACATGCCGATTTCCTGGCCGATAATCCCCTGCTCTTTTGCAACGTTTTCATCCGTAAAATATGGACTTTGCACAAATTCCAGCAGAATGGCCAAATTCTCTAAAATATCCTGCGTGCTTTCAAACAGGTATGCTGTAATATTAAAGCTGGTGAACGCGTTCGCATTACCGCCGTGCCTTGCATAGCTCTCGAATACATTGGAGCCGTCCGGCTGCTCAAAAAGCTTATGCTCCAGAAAATGCGCTACACCGTCTGGAACCTCAGTGGCCGTTTGTTGTCCCGGTACAGTAAATTTGCTGTCTATGGAACCAAATTTGGTTCCAAAAATCGCGTAGCTTTTGCTGTAGCCCTTTTTCGGCATCACATAAACAGACAGTCCGCTTTTGTGTGTCCCGCTGTAGAGCGTTTCGTCCACGGTACTGTTATAGGTCTTTGTCAGTTTCATTCTGCGCCCTCCCCTTTTGCTGTCAGGAAATACACAAGCTCCGGCTTCACCTGCTGCGCCACCTTCACCACATTCTCCGGCGTGACGCGCTGAATCTGCTCCGCAAAGTCTGACAGGCTGGTTTTTGTTCCCGTAACAACCTGGCCAAGATAATAATCCTCCAGATATCCGATATCATCGCCCAGCGAACGCAGAGAATTGACGATACTTTTGATTGTTGCGTCGAACTCGTAATCTGAAATATCTCCCTGCTTCATCGCGTCCATTTGGACAAAAATTTCATCCAGCGCTTTCTGCTTGTTTGTAATCTCAATGCCGGAGGATATCACCATCATTCCCTTGAACCGTTCCAGCCGTGACGCGGCGTAATAGGCAAGGCTGAGTTTTTCCCGAACGTTGTTGAACAGCTTGGAATGGGCGCCGCTGCCCAGGATTCCATTGTACACCATCAGCGCAGGGTATTGGTCGTCCAGCGGGCCGATGCCGGTTCTGCACCCGACGCAGAGCTTCGCCTGCGTTACGTCAAACCGTTCCGTAATCTGCTCCAGACTGTCCCACTTACTGCGGTACAGGTCCGTCTCCGGATACCCATGCTTCGTTGGGCGGATATCCGCAAACTTTTCACCAGCGTAGGTGCAGATTTTTCCAATGTCTGTGTCTCCGGTTACAAAAATATCGATCGGGCCTTCCTTGATGACTTTCAGATAATGCTGGTAGAGCATTTCCGGCGTGATGCGTTTCACGTCCTCCACAGTACCGAGTTCGTGTACGCCGTAGTTATCGCCTTCGCACATCAGCTCCACCAGCCGCCAGACGGAATAGGTGCGTTTATCGTTGATAATGGCCTCAATATCGTTGATAAGATTCACTTTCTCCTGCTCTACATAGTCCTTTTTAAAAGCGCCGCCCTGGACAAGCGGGCAAAGGGCCATGTCGAACAGCATATCCAGCGCCTTCTCCGCCGAACCGCCGTCCGGCAGGTATTGGTCTGAGACGGTGTTCATCATAAAGGAAAGAATCTGGTCCTCTCCCTTTCTGCGCACATCTACGTCGAAATATGCGCCGTACAGTTCCTGCAAATAGTTGGAGATTGCAATGGCGTCTGGATATTTTTCACTGCCGCGCCGCATGACATCCGCCAACAGCGCGTTTAAGGATGCCTCCTCCTTCCGCAGCGGCCTGTGGAAATTGATACTGACCGCGAGGGTTTTGAATTTCGTCACCGGGATGTAGTACAGGTTGATTCCCGACTTTATGTTGAAACACTTTACGCTGTCGATTTTGTCCATGCTTCCCGTTTCCTTTCTGTTTGATGATGTATGGTCATATTCTGATAGATGACACCAGGATTTCGCTGCATGCCTTTGCCCGGGGCAAAGCCCTCATCAATGGCGTATGGTCGGTGCTAAATTTGCCTGCCGCCTATCATTCCAAATGGCTGCCCGCCGCTTACAAAGTGCTATACGATTTCCTTTACCACGCGGATTCCGTTCCCCATCATACTGAACAGGGACACGAGATTCATCAGTTCCGCGCCGTGCGCTCCCAAATCAAATGTCTCGACCAGATTTGCCGGAACGATAACCTCCCTGTCCAGTCCTTTGCTGGTAAAATATGTTTTCAGCGTCAGCGCGAACTGGTAAACGCAGATATCCGTGCACACGCCAACCACCACAAAGCGGTTGATTTGCGGATTTTGCTTCAGCCATTCCTGAAACCCGGGCGCGTGGAATCCGTTTGTAGATTGTTTGGGGATAATATTGATATTATATCCAGATAACTCCGGAATTAACGTACTTTCCGCATCATTTTTTAAACAGTGCGGCGGATAGGAAGCAAATTCCGGAGAATCCGCTTCGTGCGTGTCGTTCAATGCAATCCATTTCGCATGGCGGAACCTGCCGGCAAATTCAGCCAGCGGCGCGGCAATGGCATCTGCCCGCGGACTGGCCAGCGCGCCCTGCTTGACAAATCCATTCACCATATCCACAATGACAAGCGCGGTATCCTCCTTGTCAAGCTCTGATAGTTCCGCCTGCGGTAAGGCTTCTATCGCGTCGAGTATGCCAGCGACAGAATCCATACAGCTTTTCAGGCAAGCCTCTCGATTCATTCCGCATCTCCTCCTGTTGTTTCTTCTGTTTTTTCCAAAAGCATCTGATAAACGTCCCGTTTGCTGATGCCGCGGTCCTTCGCGGCCAGCTTCATGGCCTCCTTGCGGTCTGCCCCTGCCTGCTCGTAATAGGCGACATGTTCCTTCATGGTAAGACTGTTGAGGTCATTTTCTTTTCGAAGCTCTTCTTTTTTTCTGCCTTCTATTACCAGCACATATTCCCCTTTTGGCATGTGTTCGTCATAATAGGCAACAGCTTCTTCCAGCGTGGTCTGAACGATTTCCTCGAACTTCTTCGTCAGTTCCCGCGCCAACGTAACGCGCCGGTTTCCAAAGGCCGCCAGCATATCCGCCAGCGTATATTTCAATTTATGGGGCGCCTCGTAGAAAATAAGCGTGTATGTACTGTCCTTCACTTCATTCAGGTGTTCAGACCGGCTCCGTTTGTTAACGCTCAAAAATCCCTCGAAGGAAAACCGGCTTGTCGAAAGGCCGGAGCTTATCAACGCGGAAATGGCGGCGGTAGGCCCCGGAACCGGAATCACACGGATGCCCCGCTCGATGCAAAGCCGCACCAAATCCTCCCCAGGGTCTGAAATCGCGGGGGTGCCCGCGTCCGACACCAATGCGACATTTTCTCCGCGTTCAAGATGCTCCAATATCAATTCACCCTTTTGGCGGATATTATGCTCATAGTAGCTGGTCATTGGTTTGCTGATTTCCAAATGGTTCAGCAGCTTCATCGTATGGCGCGTATCCTCCGCGGCGATGAAGTCCACCATTTTCAGCGTGTTGACGGCACGCAGCGTAATATCCTCCAAATTTCCAATCGGCGTTGCCACCAGATACAAACTGCCGCTTTCCATAGTCTCCCCCCATTCATTGATTGACATAAAGCGGTTCCATCAGCACCAGTCCGCTTTTACGGTCCTTCTGCCCTTCTACGAGCACCAGTTTCGGCGCACGGCCAGCGTCCGGATGCACAAGCTGCATCCGTTTCGGCTCCAGCCGGAATTGTTTCATGAGATAAATCAGGTCCGCGAGCCGTTCTGTCCGGTGCACTATATAAAACCGCCCGCCGCTTTTCAGCAAAAACGCGGCATTTTCCACGACATTCTCCAGCGTACACAGAAGTTCATGCCGCGCAATAGACAAACTATCCGTATGGTTGATTTTTCCGCTGTCCGGCCGCATATACGGCGGATTACAGGTCACCACGTCAAACGAGCCGGCCTCATAGGCCGAAGCCGCCTGCCGAAGGTCCCCCAGCTCTACGCGGATTCTGCCGGTTAACCCATTCAGCTCTACGGTCCGCCGCGCCATGTCGCACACCTCCGGCTGAATTTCCAGCGCCGTCATGTCCGCACAGCGGGTTCGGCCGCAAAGCAGCACGGGGACGATCGCCGTCCCCGCACAGAAATCCATCAGCCGTTCCTTCGGCTTCGCTGCCGCGAAATTAGCGAGCGCGACTGCGTCTGTTCCGAAACAAAACCCATTTTTATCCTGAATCACCTTCAGGCCATTTCCCAAATCCTCTATCTGCTCCGTTGGCTTTAGGCTAACACTCATCCGGCACCTCGACTGTGCGCACAACAATATTGACGTTGATGACGTTGATTGACGTATATTCCTCAACGGAGCGCCGGACAGCCTCCTGCACATGCTTTGCGGTTTCCACCACATTTCTGGTCAGATAAACCGACAAGTCAATGGGAATAATAACGCCGATGCTGCTGCTTTGGACCGCTGTTCTCAAAACCCGGGCGACGCCGGGAATTCTTCCTGCTTCAAAGCGTGCAAGCGTTGTGATGACGTGGTTTGAAATATGGTAATTTCCCATATAACTAAATGTTGGGCGTACAACGGTTTTATCGGCGCTGAAGCCATCCGCCGGCGTTTTTCCGTAATTAAGAAAAACCTTCAGGGAATCGATGAAATAGCCGGAAAAATCCTTTTTCACCTCGAAGGTCGGCACGGGGATTACGTGCTTGCCCTGCTCCCGTCGCACCTTCTGCGCGTAGGCCATCTCGTCCGGCGTGGCAATTTCTTCAATGTGAATCATTTTCGTAATGGGCGGCAAATCCAATGTCTTTACAATTTTTTCTATCATACGTTCCGAAGTGCCCAGAATCAAAATCTTGTCCGGCTGGTATTTCAAAATGGCAGCCTTTACCTCGTCCACATGCTCTTTTTCCGTGAACAGGGCGCGCCGGACACTCGCCAGCTTTGTTTCCTCCCGTTTTGCGGAGAAGCCCGCTAGAATACGCCTGGAATTGATGAACAATCCATCGTCTATAATATACCGGATTTGGTTCTGGCTCGCAACATAGGTCGCCCGGTAGCTTTTACCCGTACCGCTCGGCCCGACAAATCCAAAAGTCTGCATGTTGTTCCTCTCCTGTCCGCCGCTCTCTGGCGGCGGCTAAAAATATTGTTTTCGGGCAGCTACATTTCCCGGCGGCCTTCCAGCGCACGGGTTAGGGTAACCTCGTCCGCATATTCCAAATCGCCGCCGACCGGAATACCGTGCGCGATTCTCGTCACCTTCACGCCGAGTGGTTTCAGCAGCTTTGACACATACATCGCCGTTGCCTCTCCTTCGATATTCGGGTTCGTGGCCATAATGACCTCTGTGACGCCGCCCTGTTGTATTCGTTCCAAAAGCTCCTTGATTTTTATATCGTTTGGCCCTATGCCGTCCATTGGTGAGATTGCCCCGTGAAGGACGTGATACAGGCCCTTATATTCTCTGGTTTTCTCCATTGCAAGCACGTCTTTCGGGTTTTCGACCACACAAATCAGCCCCTTGTCGCGCTTCCCGCTGGAGCAGATATCGCACGGCACTCTGTCTGTTAACGACTGGCAGACTGGACAGAAGGTGATTTTCTCCTTCGCGTCTACAATTGCTCCCGCAAGCTCCGACACCTCTTTGTCAGAAAGCCGCAGAACATGATAGGCCAGCCGTTCGGCGGTCCGTTTGCCGATGCCCGGCATCTTTTCAAATTCTTCTATCAGTCTTGCTATCGGCAGTGCGTACACCGCGCTCCCCCCTATTCTTCCTGTTCAATGACAAACGCGCCGAATTCGCGCGCCGTTATTTCCCCATACTGGTCTGACTTTACAGCTGGACGGCCTGGATACAGCTTGAGCGCAAGCTCCAGCGCGTCCATGTCCGTTATACGAAAGCAAACCGGAGGCGCGTTTGACGCAATCAGCTTCTCAATCACAGGCCGCACCTCTTCCTCTGACTCGATTGAAATCTCCAGCAGGTTTTTGTTTTCTCCAATGACATTGTTGTGAAAATCCATGAAAAAAATCTGCGTAATTGCCGTCACCGCGTTCACTTGCGGAAAGTCCGGCATAAACGGGTGCAGCTGCCACAATTCCTTGCTCAGCGCTCCTGTATAGGCGCTGTTAGACCCATGCGCCGCACCGACGGCCACGCATTTATGGCTAACGAAGCTGCCCGCGTACAGCGACAAATCCTGTGGCTCAACGGCATTGTCCACATCCGGCAGCACAAACCTGTCTCTTATACACATCTC